>DOFA01000015.1 GCA_003532195.1 Clostridiales bacterium | reverse complement strand
ATAAAAAAGATGATACTCTCCCTGGTCATACAAAAGGCCATTTGGGTCGTTCAGCCAGCCGCGCCGCGATGAAAAATGAAATTGCGGCCGCAGCTGCTCGTGATAGAAGTCCTTAGCACCTTGCCTATCCCGACTCGGACGGATTTGTTCGAGAATTGACGCATTACCCGTGAAATTATCGATACGGATCGTCAGTTCCTGACCTATCCATTGATCAAGATCGCAGAACACCCAAAAGTCGGGCTGCCCGTCCGTCAATTCAATTTCAAATTCCCGGACCAGATCGCCTTTTATATGCAAACTGACCCATGATTTGGGAGCGCCGTTCTGGACCGGAAAGGTCAGATATCTTTCATCAGCCGTGATTATTTTTGTCAGGCTCATAGGGCCGATCCTCCTGGTTGTTTTTTTGTATAGTTGATTTCTTGTCCGGTAGATCTAATATTAATGAAAGGACCGAAAAACGTCAAACAAATCGTTGGTTTCATCATGGCTTGTTTGGCGCTGGCCAGCTAAGATAGGTATGGTATGAATGATCCGGGAGGATTACGCTTATGTCCAAGTTAGTCAACGTCAATACGACCAGCATCCGTGACGCCATTGAACTGGGATGCCGCACCATGTGCAGCGTTTTCAACGCGGATGACCGGGACATTCCCTTCTTCTCTTCCCAGGTCTGGCCCGATGCCCGTCTGGGATTCAGCAATTACCACTCCGAAGCGCATGTGCCCGGCCGGCATCTCAACGCCTTGCTTAACGCCCGGGATGCTTTGGAAATTTCCATCGACGAAAGCTGCATTGACAAACACACTGCGGCGGCGTTCTTTTCTTATAGCGGTGCGGTTCCCTTGCCGCTGAACCGGGAATTCATCGGCGGGCCGCTCAACCGGTTGATTGTCCATAATCTGCGCGAAGGATTCCACGCCCTTTATGCGCTGGCGAAATACTGCGGCAGCGAACCGGCGCGGGATCTGGCCGAGCGAAGTATCGCCGCCGTTCAGGAATACTGGCGTCCGGATCATATCTGGGATGTCACGCGCCTGGAGAGCTTAGGCCTGTGGGTTTACACCGGTGATTTTGTTTCCGGGCTGGCCCGTTCGATCGGGCCGCTGGTCAAATACTTCCGGGCAACCGGCAGCGAGCCGGCGCTGGAGCTGGCACAGACGCTCAAGGAAACGGCCATCGCCCGGTATTATCTGCCGGACGGACGTTTTGATTCGGATCTGCAGGGCGTCCATGTCCATTCCGTAACCTGCGTGATGTCCTCGCTGGCCCAGTTGGCTGATCTGCTGCAGGATGCGCAGCTCATGGAGCGGGTTAAAACTTTTTATGACCACGGCTTGCTGCAGCTTCGCGACGAACTCGGCTGGGCAAACGAATCCTCCGATCCGACGAGAAATCCTGATCGCGGCGAAGTCAACTCGACCGGCGACATCCTGGAAACGGCGCTTTTACTGGGGAAATGGGGACATACCGATTATTATCAGGACGCGGAGCGAATCCTGCGCGGACATTTGCTGCCCAGCCAGCTCCGGGATGTTTCCTTTATCTCCGATCCGCCCAATCCCAACGGCCGGGACGGCCTGCGCAATATTGCCGACCGTCATCTGGGCGCATATGGGTTTCCCGCCCCCTATGGGCNNAAGCCGATATCGGTTTCAACATGGATATTGTCGGCGGTTCGGTCGCTTCCCTTTGCGAGGCCTACCGTTCGGTGACCGGTTTTAGCGAAGGCATCCATCGGGTCAACCTGCTGTTTGATCACGAGACAGCCGATATTCGCGTGCGGTCACCCTATACCTATCAAGCGCTGGAAATCATGCTTAAGCGCCCTGGCGCGCTTCTGGTCCGCATACCATCCTGGGCCGATCCGCGTCAGCTGTCGGTAGCCGGCGCGCGGCCGGCCGGATTTTCCAATGGCTATCTGTTTCTGGCCCAGCCGATGGTCAACCAGCCGGTCACCATCCGTTTCCCGCTGGCGGAACAGGAACTGTTGCTGCATCACCGCACACACGACATCCGGGTGCGCCTGCGAGGCGACCAGGTGATGGCAATGGACAATTTCGGTATGGACCTCACCTTTTTCGATCCGATCGAAGGATAATCTGATCGAGGAAAAACCGGTCAGAAATTAGTCCGGTCAGAGATTAACCCGGTCAGCGGACCGCTTTTTGCGCGTATTCATCGAACAGGCGCCGGAACAGCAGGTAGTCGTCCAGCGATACCAGAGGCGGCGTCTGGTGATCGACAGAGGGTATGTAGCCGCCGCTGCGCATGACCGGCAGCAGCCGTTCGAATTCCGCCCGGATGGCCGCTTCGCCAAGCTGCATGACCCGCTTATCGAAGCCGCCAAGCATCAGGAATTTCGGGTATTGGGTCCGGATGGCCGCCACATCGACATCCGATTGCCGTTCCAGCGGATAGATGCCTTCGATGCCGCAATCGATCAGCCAGGGCAGCAGGTCCCAGACCTGGCCGTCGCTGTCTACAAAGACTTTGACGCCATCTGACTTCAGCCGCGGCGTCAGCTGGCGATAAAATGGCGCGATGAACCGGCCGAAGAGCTCGCGTGACAGCATCGGGCCGTGGTTGTATGACATATCTTCGGCAAAGCCGGCGATATCGGGAGTCAGGATCGGCAGGAGCGCGTCCAGAGTCCGCTGGTGGAAATCGGTCAGATCCTGGTTGATGCGCAGCATTAGCTCTTCGTGGTCATAGAAAGCGTAAAAATGATCCTCGATGCCGAACAGTGAGCGCGGGAACCAGAAAAATCCGTCCATCCATAACCGGACCATGATTTCACCAGCTTCATGACGCTCTTTCAGCCTGCGGGCCGAACGGCAGAGGCCCTCAATCGCCTCATCTGTATAAAGCCTGGGCAGCAGGGCTTCATATTCGGCTTCGTCTTTAAGGATGCCGCCTCCGTGACAGGCTGGCGGCGGGCATAGCGAGCCAATCGGAGCGGCACCGAGGCAATAGAATTCGTCAAGCCCGAAATACTGCAGGGATCGGCGCATGCCGTCCGGTGCGCGGAAATCAAACTCGGCCGGCAGCCCTTCACCAAGCCAGCGGTCGATGGTCAGATCCCACCAGGCCGCCCATTCGACAATCGGCAGCCGGTCCTGGGGTTTTTGAAAATTCAGCACCTGGATCAGACGGTCGCGCACGGTCATATCATCACTTCCTCGCAGCCAGCATGAACATGATGATACGTTAGGGACTTTTAGAATACAATCTTTAAATTTTAGCAAATATCCCAAATTTACATTGGCGCCCGGCGAAATGATCTCGCAGGCAGGCATTCCTGATATAATGACTTTGATCGGGCGATTCAGACGATTCACGGCATGATCAGCCTGAAGAGCAGCCGGATTTGGCAAGAACGGAGAGCAAGGCTATGACGCAGATTTATCGGGAAACACGGGTCAGGATGGCGGATGGCGTATTGCTATATACCGTTGCAGCCTTACCTCGGGCAACCGGTTCGTTCCCGATTGTTTTTATCCGCAGCCCATATGACCCCCCGGAGATCACTCCGGAGCTGATACTGGCAGATGCCCGGCCCTTGCTCGACCAGGGATACGCCGTCGTCAGGCAGCATTGCCGTGGCAGCGGCCGCAGCAAGGGTGTTTTTATCCCTTATGTCAGCGAGCGGCAGGACGGGCTGGAGACCTTGCAATGGATCCGGCGCCAGGATTTTTATCAAGGCGAGATTTATCCGGTCGGCGGCAGCTATCTGGCGGCTGTTCACCTGTTGTATCTGGATGCCAGGCCTGAGGATGTCAAAGGCGCCATTCTCGAGATGCACGACAGCGATTATTACCGGATTTTCTACCGGAACGGCTTTTTCCGGATCAGCCTTTTCGGCTGGTTCACCTATATGTACCAATTACGCAGCAAGCTCAGGAAGGACTTCGTGGTACCGGACAGCTACCGGATCTTGCCGCTGTGTGATTATTCCCTGGCGGTCTTCAATGAAAGGGTCCCCTCCTTTGATGACTTACTCAGGCATCCGCAACCGGAAGATCCCTTCTGGCAGGCAGACGGGATTTGTACCAATCTTGCCGGCGCCGTTCGTGATGCCACCATTCCGATCTTGCTGACCACGTCATTTTACGATATTTTCGCTGATGGGATTCTGGACCTGTGGACCCGCATCAGTTCCGGGAACCGCGGCAATTGCGCCATGCTGGTGACGCCCTATGATCATACGAACCAGCACCATGAAGGATCACCTTTGAAATTCAAGCGCGGCGAGCTGGCCGACGTCTGCCCCAATTATGTCGCGAACTGGCTCAATCATATCCGTTGCGGCGAGCCGCTGGAGTTTATCCAAAAAGGCAAGATCGCTTATTATGTTCTGTTCCGGAACGAATGGCGCTTTGCAGAATATCTGACGGAAGGGCCGTATCGGCTTACGCTTTATTTAAACGACCGGGAGCTGGCTGAAAAAGCCGGCGCAACCAGCGAAATAACCTACACTTACAACCCATATGCGCCGGCCGGTTTTCGGGGCGGCATCTGCAATGATTTCGATGGCATGCAGGTCCAGGATCCGCCCAATTCGCGCTACGATATCATCAGTTTTGTTTCCAGTCCGCTGTCCGGCCCCCTTCTGGTGCGCGGTAAAATGAACGCCGAGCTGCATGTTCGCTCCGATTGCACGGATACTTGCTTCTACATCCGGGTCAGCATCGTTAAAAACGAAGTCGCTTATGCTTTGCGGGATGACATCACATCCCTGAGCCAGCAGATCGATGAATATCGGCCCGGCGATGAGGCTGTGCTTTGCTTCAGCTGTACACCAATTGCGTTTGAACTTCATCCCGGCGACCGGATCCGGATTGATGTTTCCTCATCCTGCTTTCCTGTATTCAGTATTCATACCAACAACAAGGGGCCGCAAAACGAGCAAAAAACGGCCCGGATCGCCCATAATACCCTTATTTGCGGGAAATCAAGGTTGATCCTGTACCATGATTAATTATGCCCATCGCGGCGCGTCAGAAAGAGCGCCGGAAAACACGATGCAATTTTACAAACTGCCCTGCAGCAGGTCGCCGATCGAGATCATGCGGCCGTCGCGGATGGAAAGGTTGGCTGCCGCACCGATCAGGATGGAATAGGATCCGTCCCGGGTTCCGGCGCCATGGCCGAGGGGGTCCGGCACATTTTCCAGAAACAGCATCCGCCGCAGCCGGCTGTCGCCGCCGCCATGATCGCCGCCAGACTTGCTTATCTGATGGTCGATGATGTTGTCGTTCAGGTCGAAAACCTTGATGTGATTCTCCAGGGCTTTGGCCTGGACGCCGGTTTCATAGTTGGATGCCTCGAGGCGTCCCCGGGAGCCGTTGATCGACAGGTGCCAGCCTTCATAAGGCGTCGTCGCGTTCAGGGAATAGGACATGACCGCGCCCCGGTCATATTGCACGTTGACGGACATCGTATCATAAATGTTGATGTCGTCGGCATAGATGCAATTGTCCTTCATATAACCGTCATAGGCTTCGTTTTGGGCATAAAACTCTTTTTCAAAATCGCTCAGCTGATAATAGAATTCGCATTCGGCCGCATGGGCACAGGTCGAGCAGCGTTCGCCCCGGAACGGCGCGTTCTTGGCCCCATACAGGTTGAGCTGGCCGAAAGCGGAAACCTGGGCCGGATGCTGGCCGATAATCCAGTTGATCATATCAAAATG
>DOFA01000163.1 GCA_003532195.1 Clostridiales bacterium | reverse complement strand
TAAAATAATCGCCGAAAGAAAAATTACCCAGCATTTCAAAGAAGGTCCCATGGCGGGATGTTTTGCCGACCCGTTCGATATCCGGGGTACGAATGCATTTCTGGCAGGTGGTCACCCGCGGGGACGGCGGGATCCTGGCGCCGGTGAAATAAGGTTTCAGCGGTGTCATGCCGGCATTGATCAGCAATACGGACGGATCATTCTGCGGCACAAGCGAAAAGCTCGGCAGGCGCAGATGACCTTTGGATTCAAAAAAGGCCAGGTATTTTTCTCTGATGATATTCAGGCTATCCGGTTGCATGTCGCTTAACAGCTCCTTTGGAAAAAATCGGCTTGCCTCGAATTTTACACTAAATCAGCCGGAACGGCAATGAAAAACCTTGGAAACCTGGCGGCGGTGAGATGTATGGCGAGATGCGGTATGCGAACCGGCCATGCACATGCCATGCACATGCCATGCAGAACCGCCCGCGCGTGATTTATTTTTTCCGCCGGATATGCTAGAATGAACAGGATCAGACAAGCATGATGAATTCTCAGAGGCTTCATTCTGCTTTTTTATTTTGAAAGGAGCCCGGTTATGAATCATTCCCCGGCTCATCCGCTGCCTTGGATCAAGGCAGCCGGATTAGGTCTTGCTGTTCCCGCCATTTGCCTGCCGCTAAATGGGATCGATTTACAGCGCTGGGCCGTCATCGCCTGCGACCAGTTCACGTCGCAGCCAGAATACTGGCAGCAGGCGGATCAGTTCGTCGGCCAGCATCCTTCCACATTGAAGATGATCCTGCCGGAGCATTATCTGGACCACCCGGGCGATCTGCCGGTTGCTTCGAGAATTGATCGGATCAACGCCTGCATGAACCAATACCTCGCTGACGGCACCTTGCGGCAGCTGCCGCCCGGATGGATTGCCATCGACCGGCAGACACCGGATCATCCGAGCCGAAAAGGCCTGGTGCTGGCTATCGATCTGGATTGTTACGATTTTCGGCCCGGCAACCGCCAGCTGATCCGCTCCACCGAAGAAACCGTACTGGAGCGGATTCCGCCGCGGCTGGCCATTCGTCGTGACGCGCCCCTGGAATTGCCGCATATCCAGCTTCTGATCGATGATCCGGGCCAGACTGTAATTGAGCCGCTCTTAAGCAGCCAGGCAGGCAGCCGGCCCCTATATGAGACTGATCTGATGCTTGGCGGCGGACATATCCGGGGCTGGTTCATCCCGGGCGACTCGCCGGCCCTGCAGCAAGCCCTGAACGCATTGGCCTGTCTGGACAGCCTGAGCCGGCATGGTCTGCTGCTCGCCGCCGGCGACGGCAACCATTCTCTTGCCACCGCCAAAGCCCACTGGGAAGTGCGGCGGGGCAGCCTGCCTCCTGATCACCCCGCGCGCTTTGCGCTGGTCGAGCTGGTCAACATCCACGACTCCGGTCTTGATTTTGAGCCGATCCATCGGGTCGTTTTCAATCTCTCGACCGAGGATTTTCTCACGGCAGCCGGATCTTATTTTGCCAGCCAGAATTTCACGGTTTCAGAAACCGATCCCGGCTGTGCGACCGTTCCTGACGCCAGCAGCCCGGACGGAGCACAATCCTTCCCATTATTCGGGTGCGGCCGCTGCTGGCTCTGCCGTATCGGATCGCCCGCGCACCATTTGACCGCCGGTTCGCTGCAGGGTTTTCTCGACCATCTGACCCGCGGGAATCCGGCTGTCCGCATTGATTATATTCACGGCGAATCAGTTATCCGCCAGCTGGCCGACCAGGGCAGCCTCGGCCTCCTGCTTCCCGTTCTGGAGAAAAACCGGTTCTTTGACACGATTGCCGCGGTCGGCGTCTTGCCCCGTAAAACTTTTTCCATGGGCGAAGCTCGTGAAAAGCGGTATTATTTCGAGTGCCGCAGGATTCAATGACAGGCAGCCTGAATGCCCTGTCCCAGCCGCCGGTTCCGGACCGCCGCAGGAAAATCTGCGTCATCGGCGCCGGCCTGACCGGTTTGTCGGCTGCGCACCGTCTGCTCGGACTGGGCTATGATGTTGTCGTTCTGGAATCGAACCTGGAAGCCGGTGGCATGATTGCTTCATTCAATATGGGGGCAGGCCGGATCGAATATAATCATCATCATGCTTCTCCGCAAGACCGGCTCCTGAACCAATTAACTGAAGAATTGGACCTCGGGGACCAGATCAGCTGGCATCCCGCACGCGAGGCTTTGTTTGCCGGCGATAGCCTGCATCCGCTGAGCACCCTGCTTGAGGTGCTTTTATTTCCGTCCATTCCGCTGATCGAGCGCCTGAAAACGGTCCGAACCCTGATCCGATGCGGACAGCCAGACAGCTGTCCGGATCTGGAAGGTCAGACTGCGGCCGAATGGCTGCGCCGTGAATGCGGCGATCGGGCATATGAAACCCTATGGCAGCCATTGCTACGCTCCCGATTCGATCGCGACGCCGGCGAAGTGTCCGCGGTTTGGATCCGAGACACCCTGCGTCTGCGCGGACCGTCGCCTGGCAAAGGTTTTGGCGTGCAAAAGCTGGGTTACATGAACGGCGGTTTTTGCCGGCTGATCGGTGCGCTGATCCAGGTGATCACCGCTCAGGGAGGTCAAATCCTATATGGCCATACAGCCATGAATATCAGCCGCGAGCATTCAGCCGGCCAGAGAACCCGCTACCGGGTGGCCTGTATCCTGGAAAGCTGCGTTTCCGTCGAAATCGAAGCGGAAGCTGTAATCGCCACCGTTTCCAGCCGGCAGTTCGCCAATATCACCAGCAGCCTCGATTGGCCGGATGCCTATCTCCGGAAAGTCCGGGGCGTCCGGTACAAGGGCGGCCTGTGCATGGTTATGCGCCTGCGCAGGAAGCTATCGCCTTATTACCGTACTGTTGTCGGCGACAACCTGCCTTTCGTGCTGGTCGTCGAACAGGCTAATTTAAGCGATTCCAGTCCTTATGGCGGTTATGTCGTCTATTTGTCAAGATATCTGGATGTCACCGATCCTTTGTGGACACAGCCGGATGGCGCGGTTTTCCAGCTCTTCGCCCAGGGATTAACCCGGATGTACCCCGATTTCACCCCAGCGGATATCATTGACTGGCGCCTGCGCCGCACCCGTTACGCCCAGCCGGTGATCGGCCGCGATTATGCTGCCCGGATGCCTGCTCTGGACACGCCGGAAGCCGGGATCAAGCTGGCCGGCATGGCCCAGGTTTATCCCGGTGAGCGCAGCATGAATCTGGCGATCCGGCTGGGCAGCGATTCCGCCGCCGCGGTTCAACGGTATTTCGAAGGGCAGGCTTGATCATGCGCAGATACTTCTGGCTGCTGCTGCCCTTGCTGGTGATTCCGGCTGCCCGGCTGCTGCTGGGCGCCGACTGGCTGTATTTCCTGGGCTGGTGGCTGGCCCTGGCTCTGCCCGGCTGGCTGGCCTGGCCGCTTACGGCCAGGTTTTTCCCCTACGGCGACCGCGGCTATCTCCTGGCTAAACCGCTGGGCCTGGCTTTGTCAGCTCTGTCGCTCTGGACACTGTCGTACCTGCGGATTCTGCCCTTCCGGAACTGGTCGGTCAGCCTGGTCCTGTGCGTCCTCGGCCTGCTGTCCTTTCTGGTGCGTGACGGCTGGAAACAGCTGCGGGACAACCGGGCCGGGCAAGATCTGGTGCGCGGCGCGGCCTGCGGCGAAGCCCTTTTTGCCGCAGCCCTGCTCTTCTGGACCTTTGCCCGCGGACTGAAGCCGGAGCTGGACAGCCTGGAGAAATTCATGGATGTCGGTTTTTTGAACACGCTCTGGCGTACGGACTGGTTGCCGGCGGCAGATATCTGGCTGGCCGGCGGGAGTATCAACTATTATTATTTCGGCCAGTATGTCTATGCCTTTATCGCCAAGCTGACCGGCATTCGTCCGGAAATCTCCTACAATCTCGCCATGGCGGCGACATTGGCTTTCACTCTGACCTTGTCTTATGCCGCGGGCAGCCAGCTGTTTGGTCTGGCGCGCCGCCTGGATCCGCGTTTGCCGGCCGGAGCGCAGACAGCCGGTGGTTTATTGTCGGCTGTCCTGGTCAGTTTTGCCGGCAACGGCCATTCCTTCTGGTTTGATGCCGCCAGTCCGGGCCATCGGCTGGCGCTTTGGCTGCAAGAACGAGCCCTGATTGGCGGCGATCTGCGCAAAGCATTCTGGTTTGCCGATTCGACCCGTTTCATCGGCTATAATCCGGATACCAGCGATAAAACCATCCATGAATTTCCCTATTATTCCTTTCTGGTCGCGGATCTGCATGCCCATGTGGTCAATCTGGCTTTTGTCCTTCTGCTGCTGGCACTGCTGGTCTGCCTGATCGAACAGGCGCCGCTGCGCGAGGCAGCCAATGATTGCCGCCAATGGCAGGAGCGGCTGCAAGACAGCGACGACCGGACCTGGCACCGAATCGGCCTGCGGCAGGTTGTCCGCCGTTTCCAGATTACCGCCGGCAACCTGCCGCTGCTTCTGACCGGTCTGCTTCTGGCGATCTTCATGATGGGCAATTACTGGGACTTCGCCATCTATTTCCTGCTCGCCTCCCTGGTTCTGCTGCTGGTTAACAGCCGGGGATATGGCCGGATCGGCCGCCCGTCATCAATCCTGGTTTTCCTTTTTCAATGCGGCTTGCTCCTGATACCCTACTTGCTGATCAGCAATCCGCTGGTGTCCGTGCTTGTTTTCGCGGTTGTTCTGGCGGCCAACCATTACCTGACTCTAATCTGGGGCGACGCCCTGTCCTTGACNNGATGTCCTGGCTCTTCTTGATCGCCCATCTGATCACGCTGCCCTTTAACCACGCTTTCGAGCCGATATCCAAATCTATCGCCCTGTCGGTCAACCATACGCCAGTCTGGCAGCTCCTGGTTCTCTGGGGGCCTTTCCTGCTGGCCGGCCTGCTGCTGCTCCTCTATCTGCTGGCCTGGGGACAGCCCGGCAAGCTGCGGCGCGTCTTTCCCGCGGCGGCCGGGAGCCAGGAAGCGACGGAAATGCCCCGCGGCTGGCTGATCCGCTTCCTGCGCCTGCAAAATCCGGCAGATCTGCTCGCCTGCTGTTTTCTGACAGTCGCCGTTGGTCTGATTCTGGCTCCGGAACTGGTTTATGTCGTCGACATCTACAGCGGCGACTACAAACGCGCGAACACGATGTTTAAATTCACCTATCAGGCCTTTGTGCTGTTTTCGCTGGTCTGGGCTTACGCAACCGTCCGTGTTCTGGCTACCCGGTCCAAATCGCGGCCGGCTGCTGCGCCGAACCGTTCCTCCCGGCAGGCCTCGATTCGCCTGCCCGGACGCGCTTACCGGCCCGCGCCGAATTGGCCGGCCTGGCTGATCGGCCTGCCGCTGGTCATCCTGCTGCTGCTGCCGTTCTGGTATCCGTTCGCGGCTACCCGGCAATGGCTGGGAGCCTTTAAACTGCAAAATTACCGGGGAATTGACGGCCTGGAGGTCCTTGCGACCAAAGATTCCGCACAGATCGACGGCAACGCGGCGGGCGAACTGGCCGCCGACTACGCCGCCATCCGCTGGCTGAACGCCCATGTGCAGAACCAGCCGGTGATCCTTGAGGCTAGTGGCGACAGTTATACCGATTACTGCCGGATTTCGGCCTTCACCGGGCTGCCAACCGTCATCGGCTGGCAAACGCACGAATGGCTCTGGCGAACCGGCCGGTCGACCCCCGACGCCTACGGCAGCGTTGTTTCACCCCGCCAGGCGGATGTCCTGACGCTGTACACCACGACTGACCAGGTGAGGCGGCAAGAATTGCTGAAAAAGTACCAGGTCGCCTACATCATCATCGGCGACCTGGAACGAACCAAATATTCAGAGATTCTCAGCGATGGCAGCCGGCATGTCCTGGTTCAGGAAGATCTGCTAAGTGAACTCGGCCAGATCGTCTTTCAGGAAGGCACCTTGCTGATGATCAAAATCGCCGGCTAGCGCCGGAAATTTTAAAAACTCAGAACCGAAACCCGGAGAACGCCATCGATGCCACGCAGGCAATTCAGGGTGCTGTCATCAATTGGCGAGTCGATGCTGAGCATGCTTTGCGCCCGCATCTTATCCTTTTTCCGGCTCCAGTGCATGGTTGCGATATTAATGTTCTGCTGACCGAGTACAGAACCGACCCGGCCGATAATTCCCGGAACATCGTTGTTTTGCATGGCAATGATGTGCGGTGTCAGTTCGAAGTCCATATGGTATCCGAAAAAGTCGACCAGGATTTCCGTATCCTTGCCAAATACCGTGCCGGATACTTCGAGGATTTTCTCATCAGAGGTAAAGCGCACGGTAATCAAGTTGGTATATTTTTCCAGGTTTGTCGTTTGGCTTTCAATCACCTGAACGCCCATGTCCCGCACATTCTGCCGCACGTTGACAAAGCTGATCCGGTCGCTCGTTATCGTGGCCAGAAAGCCCTTCAGGACCGAAAGGGTCAGCAAGGCGGTTTCCTGGCTGGCCAGTTCGCCGGAATAAATGACTTCGATCTTTTTGATGCGGGCTGATTCAGCCTGGTAGTAAATCGCGCCCAGCTTCTCCGCCAGACTGACATAAGGCCGCATCTCCGCGAGGCTGCCGCTGATAGCCGGCATGTTGACGGCACAGACCAGTTCACCTTTGAGGGCCCTGGCCACCAGCTCCGTGACCGCAATGCCGACATTGGCATTCGCCTCATGTGTTGATGCGCCGAGATGCGGCGTGATGATGCAATTGGGCGGGGTCAGCAGCGGATTCTGG
>DOFA01000230.1 GCA_003532195.1 Clostridiales bacterium | reverse complement strand
GCCTGAGCGGACAGACGGTTGACCGGGCCTCTCTTGTGATGCGGCAAGGTGAAACGGACGATCTTGTCCAAGTGCGGGGGTTGTTCAAAATGTATAAATATTGAATATATCGCATAAATATCAAACAATGAAAAGAGGTTCACCTTCGGGCGGTTCAATGATATAATATCTCAGTGATTTTGAAACAGGGAGGACATTGATTTGCCGTATCCTTTGATTGACGAAATGGCCGGAGCGTATCTATCCGTCCAGGGCCGGCTGATCCGGGCCGACGACCCGGAGGCGGCGCCTCTGTTTCTGCCCTCCGATCCGGTCATGTATTACGAGGTTGTCCGCGTGACCCGCGGTGTCCCGCTGTTCTGGGAAGACCATCTGGCGCGGCTGGCCCGTTCTGTGCGCGGCGCCTTGCCGATCCCGGAATCGCTCTACGCGGAAAGCGTCCGCCTCATCGCCGCCTGCGGCCTGGTTTCCGCCAACCTGAAGCTGATCCTGACCGAACAGCTGCGGGTGATCCATTTGACGACGTCCTATTATCCCGGGCCGCAGCAGATCCAGGCGGGCGTGCCGACCGGCATCCTGACCTGGGAAAGGGAAGACCCGAACACGAAGATCATCCGGGCCGACTATAAGGCCGCTGTCGCCGCCCGTTTTGCCAGGCCGGGCCCCTTCGGCCCCTGTTTTGAGGTCTTGCTGGCCGACCGCCGGGGATTTCTGACTGAGGGATCGCGGTCCAACCTGTTTTTCATCCGCGGCAGCAGGGTGCTCTCGGCGCCGGACAGCCGCATCTTGCTGGGCATCACCCGCAAGCATGTCCATCAGGCACTGCAGGCGGCCGGAACTATCCTGGAAGAGGGCCTGCTGACGCTGGGCGACATCCGTTCGGACGATGGCATAACAGCTTTCCTGACCGCTTCGCCGATCGATATCCTGCCAATCAATGCCATTGAGGACATCCGGCTGAATTCGGCCGAGAACCCGCTTCTGCGCCGGATTCATGCGGCTTACCAGGCGATCGTTGAAGAATACGTCGCCGGCCGCCTGGCCCGAATCCGGCGGAATATGCCTGAATCTGCCCAATCCGGAACATCTGCCTCAAACGGCAGCATCAATAAGACAACAGCTTTCGAGGAGGAATAGAAAATGATTCAAGAAAAAGGCAACGTATCGGTCAACACCGAGAATATTTTCCCGATTATCCGCAAATGGCTGTACTCGGACCGCGACATCTTTCTGCGCGAGCTGGTTTCCAATGCGGCTGATGCTAGTTCTAAGCTGAAGCGGCTGGGTGAGATCGGCGAAGCCGAGCTTACGGCTGATGAGCCGCTGTCGATCCGGATCGTATTTGATTCCGGCGCCGGAACCCTGGCAGTCGAAGACGACGGGATCGGCATGACCGCCGATGAGATCCGCAAATACATCAATCAGATCGCTTTTTCCGGTGTCATGGACTTCGTCGAAAAATATAAGGAAAAGGGCGCCGAAAGCGGCGGCATTATCGGCCATTTCGGTCTCGGTTTCTATTCGGCTTTCATGGTGTCCGATAAGGTGCGGATCGACACGCTATCGTTCCAGGCCGGAGCCGAAGCCGCCAGCTGGGAGAGCGAAGACGGCATGTCTTATGTTCTCGGGCCTTCGGATCGCGCTGCCCGGGGTTCCCGCGTCACGCTGACCCTGTCTGCGGAGGGGAAGGAGTTCCTGACCGGCGCCAAGATCCGCGAGATCCTGGAGAAATATTGCAGTTTCATGCCTTATCCGATTTATTTCCAGGATTTGGCCGACGATGCACAACGGGCGGAGAGCGCCGCTAAAGCAGCCGCTGAAGCCGCAGCCAGGAAAGCTGAAGCCGCAGCCAGGAAAAAGGAATCAGCCGGCGAGGCTGGCAAGGACCAGGTGTCCGAAAGCGAACCTGATATTGAAGAAGAAGCGCCGCGGGCGCCGGCGGAACCGAAACCGATCAACGATGTGTCGCCCCTGTGGCTGAAAAATCCCCGCGATTGTACGGACGAGGAATACAAGGAATTTTTCCGCAAGACTTTCCATGATTATCGCGAACCCCTGTTCTGGATCCACCTGAACATGGATTACCCTTTCAATCTGAAGGGCATCCTATATTTTCCGCGCACCGACAACATCTACGAAAGTTTGGAAGGCCGGATCAAAATTTACTACAATCAGGTTTTTGTCGCCGACAACATCAAGGAGATCATACCGGAATTCCTGTTCTTGCTCAAAGGCTGCATCGACTGCCCCGACCTGCCCTTGAACGTTTCCCGCAGTTTCCTGCAGAATGACAATTATGTCAGCAAGCTTTCCACCCACATCATCCGCAAGGTCGCCGACAAATTGACCCAGCTGTTCCAGAACCAGCGGCCAGAATATGAAAAATACTGGCAGGATATCGGCGTTTTCGTCAAATACGGCATGCTGCGCGAAGAGAAATTTTACGACAAAGTCAAAGATATCGCTCTGTACAAAACTGTGGACAATTCGTATAAAGTTCTCGCTGATCTCGGTGAAACCCTGTTGTATACGACCGATCCCAGCCAGCAGGTGGCTTATATCCAGATGGCCAAAGCCCGGAGCCTGGAAGTTCTGGTCATGGATCATGAATTGGACAACCACTTTATGTCCTTTATCGAATACAAGAACCACGGCAAACACTTTAAGCGGGTGGACGCCGAATTAGGCGGCAGCGAGGGCGACGCCGGCCGGGCTGAGGCATTGGCCGGGCTGTTCCGGCGCGCGACCGGCAAAGAGAAGCTTGAGGTGAAAGTCCAGGCGCTGGGCGCGGAATCGCTGCCGGCGATGATCCAGGAGTCCGAGGAATCGCGCCGGATGCAGGAAATGCGCAAGCAGTTTGAGCGCATGAACAGCGGCGGCGACAGCAAAACAGATATTGACAGCCTGTTCCCGCTGCAGCAGACGCTGATCATTAACCAGGACCAGGCTCTGGTCAGCCGGCTGCAGGCTCTGGCCGACATCCCCGGACAGGAGGAGCAGGCTGATTTGCTGGCCTGCCAGATCTACGACCTGGCCCGGCTCGGTCACGGTTCCCTGGCCGCCGACGATATGGCGTCTTTCCTCAAGCGCAGCGCCAGACTCTTAGAAAAATTGGCTGGCCCCGGCAGTCAGAATTAAGCGCAGTCAGCCGCGTTGAAATGAATTGGGCCCGGATGGAGTCCGGCTCTTCAGCGAAAGGATGAGGCCAGCCATGAGCGACAGATCCAGCGTCCGCAGAATTTATGCGGTCAAGAAGCCCGGATTTGATATTGAAGCGGGCAGCCTGCTCCGCGATCTGCGCGAGAACCTAAGATTATCCGGTCTGCAGGGCTTGCGGATCTACAACCGATATGATGTTTCCGGACTGACCGACCAGCAGTATCAGATGGCGCGGACACGGGTGTTTTCCGAACCGCCGGTCGACGATCTGGCTGATGAAACAACCGATTTCGGCGCTCCGGATGCAATGTTTGCCGTCGAAGCCCTGCCAGGCCAGTATGACCAGCGCGCCGACTCGGCCGCCCAGTGCCTGCAGATTTTAACTTGCGAGGAACGGCCGCTGTGCAAAACCGCCCGGGTCTATGCTTTGACCGGCGCTATCTCAACGGATGACCTGAACCGGATTAAAAGCTGGCTGATCAATCCTGTCGAAAGCCGCGAAGCCCAGATGGCCAAGCCGGCCAGCTTAATCGATGATTTGGACCAGCCGGCAGATATCGCTCTGATTGACGGGTTTATTGCCATGGATGATCACGCCGCATCCTTGCTGCTCCGGGAGGGCGGCCTGGCCATGTCTCTGGCGGATCTGCTGTTTGTCCGCGACTGGTTTCGCGGCGAAGGCCGGAATCCAACCTGGACTGAATTGCGGGTTCTGGACACTTACTGGTCTGATCATTGCCGTCATACGACCTTTCTCACCCGGATCATTGATGTCGAATTCCCGGACCGGGATCAGTTCAGCCGCCAGCTGCAATCTTCCTGGCAAGCTTATCTTGATCGCCGTGCCGCTGTTCATGGCAGCCAGCTGGCGGAAAAACCAATCTGCCTGATGGATCTGGCCACTCTGGCCATGAAAGAGCTGCGCCGCCAGGGCCGCCTGGACGACCTGGACTCGTCCGCGGAAATCAACGCCTGCAGCATTAAAGCCGCCATTCCGGTCGACGGCAAAAAAGTGGAATACCTGATCCAATTCAAGAACGAAACCCATAATCATCCAACTGAAATCGAACCTTTTGGCGGCGCCGCCACCTGTTTGGGCGGAGCGATCCGCGACCCGCTGTCCGGACGATCCTATGTTTACCAGGCGATGCGGGTGACCGGCAGCGGCGATCCGACCGTTCCGGTCAGCCAGACATTGCGCGGCAAGCTGCCGCAACGCAAGATCACGACGACCGCCGCAGCCGGATACAGTTCCTATGGCAATCAGGTCGGCCTGGCCACTGGACAGGTCGATGAGGTCTACCACCCCGGATATGTGGCCAAACGCATGGAGATCGGGGCCGTGATCGGCGCGGCACCAGCCGCCCATATCCGCCGGGAAGTGCCAGTCCCGGGCGACATCGTCATCCTGCTGGGCGGCCGAACCGGCCGTGACGGCTGTGGCGGAGCAACCGGGTCATCCAAGGCCCACACCGAGACGTCGCTGGCCCTGTGCGGTTCTGAAGTGCAAAAAGGCAATCCGCCGACCGAACGCAAGATCCAGCGCCTGTTCCGTGATCCAGCAGTCGCCGGCCTGATCCGCCGCTGCAACGACTTTGGCGCGGGGGGCGTTTCTGTCGCGATTGGCGAGCTGGCCGACGGTCTCGCGATCGATCTCGATCGTGTTCCGAAAAAATATGAAGGTCTCGACGGCACGGAAATCGCGATATCCGAATCGCAGGAACGGATGGCCGTTGTTGTGGCGGCAGCTGATGTGCCTGCTTTTCTCCAGGCGGCAGACCGGGAGAACCTGGAAGCCGTTCCAGTCGCTACGGTCACCGACCAGCCGCGCATGACCATGAGCTGGCAGGGACAGACCATTGTGAGTCTGTCACGGGCGTTCATCGACAGCAATGGGGCACCGCAGCAGGCCCAGGCACATGTCACGCTGCCGGATCCGGATGCCGACTACTTTTCCCGATTGCCTGAAGGGGCAGTTCCAGGCAGCTTCACTGAATCAGTCACCGGCATACTGGGCAGCCTGCAGGCCTGCTCCCGCCAGGGACTGGCTGAACGCTTCGACAGCACGATCGGCGCCGGCACGGTCCTCATGCCGTTTGGCGGAGAGTACCAGTTGACACCTGAGGAGGGCATGGCTGCCCTTGTTCCGGTCCTTGACGGACAGACGACTGCCTGCACCCTGATGACCTATGGCTTTGACCCTTATCTCTCGTCCTACAGTCCCTACCATGGTGCCTATTATGCCGTGGCCATCGCTCTGGCCCGGATCGCTGCGATGGGCGGAAACCCGCGCAAGGCGCGCCTGACTTTGCAGGAATATTTCGAACGACTGACAACAGCTGAGAAATGGGGCAAGCCGCTGGCCGCCCTGCTGGGCGCGTTCCAGGCACAGCTTGACTTCCAGGCTCCGGCGATCGGCGGCAAGGACAGCATGTCCGGTTCGTTTGGGGACTTGCACGTGCCCCCGACTTTGGTCGCGTTCGCCGTGGCTGTCACGAAAGCAAAGCAAGTCCGGTCCGCAACCGTCCCGTCAGCCGGTCAGTCACTTTACTGGCTCTCTCCGGCCCGCAACGAATTCAGTCTGCCGGACCCTCAGGCTTTCCTCGAAAATCTCGACCTGCTGCAACAACCGGAGCTGGCCGAAACGCTATCAGCTGCCGGGGTGGTGCAGGGAAGCGGTGCTGTGATTACGGCGATCCGCATGTGCTTTGGTGAAAAACTAGGGCTGAAAATATCGGATGACTTGCCGCTGAGCGACCTTTTTGTACCGGATCATGGCGCCCTGATCTTGGCCGTCCCATCACAAGCGGTTTCTGAAACAGCTGTCAAGGCTGATGAACTGCTTCGCGCAGTCGGAGCCCGCCTGCTTGGCACGACGACAGACGACGGGCTGATCACCTGGCGGCAGGAACAACTTTCGCTTGAGGCGGCACTGGCNNGACTCGGACACGACAGGAGCAGCCTGTGGTCACGCTGCCGCTGAAACCAAGAGCGTCGTCAAGCAAGGCTGCAGCGAGCAGCCGACAGACTGTTTCAGCTGGATCATCATCTGCTCCGGCTGTCCGCTCTGGACCTGTTCGTCCCCGCGTGGTCATTCCTGTTTTCCCGGGCACCAACTGTGAATATGACACAGCCAAGGCATTTTCGCTTGCCGGTGCAGAGCCGGACATCCTGGTTGTGCGCAACCTCAGCTCGGAAGCCATCGCTGAAACGCTTCATGAACTGGAGCGTCGCATCCGCCAAGCCCAGATGGTCATGATTCCCG
>DOFA01000041.1 GCA_003532195.1 Clostridiales bacterium | reverse complement strand
AGCCTGGAACGGGGCGAGAGCCTGCCGGTTGACTGGAGCGGCCAGACGCTTTACTACGCCGGACCTTGCCCGACCCGGCCCGGCCGGGTGATCGGCTCCGTCGGCCCAACCACGAGCGGCCGCATGGACGCCTATACGCCGGCCATTCTGCAACTGGGCCTCCGGGTGATGATCGGCAAGGGGGTGCGTTCCGCGGCTGTCCAGGAGGCTGTCAGGCGCCATGGCGCGGTCTATCTGGGCGCCACGGGCGGCGCCGGCGCCTTGCTGGCCCAGTGCGTCAGGAAAGCGGAGATTATCGCCTTCCCGGAATTAGGCGCTGAAGCCATCCGGCTGCTCAGCGTCGCCGATTTCCCGGCCGTTGTCCTCTTGGACAGCCAGGGCGGGGATTTATATGAAACCGGAAGGAAAACCTATCAGCTGCCGGACGATTCCTCGACCGGCTGAATCAGGCTGGCTGCCAGCCGGCGGCTGACGGTCTGGCGATGTTTGGCCCAAAGGATGACCAGGGCAGAAAACAAGCCGAATATAAACAGCGGCAGCACGAACTGCCAGGACAAGGGATCGAGCAGGGTATGGCCGGCAATGGTCAGGGTCACGGCTTTGGGTGCGGCGCCGAGCACGGAGGACCAGAGGTAGGTCCGGAAATTTAATTGGTCGAAAGAACAGAGAAAAATACTGGTCACGTTGTTTGTCGGACCGGGAAGAAAGCGCAGCAGGAAAATCGTCAGCGGATCGCATTGCAGCTGCCGGCTAACCAGCCGCCGGATCATGTCGCTGTGGCTGATCAGGTAAACAGTCAGCTTATGCAGATATTTCCGGCCGATTTTGCGGCCCATATAAGCGTTCAAAACAAATTCGCCGGTGATTCCAAGAAGGACCAGCGCCAGGGCCAGGCTGAGCGGAAAATACAAGCCGGCCAGCAAATAGACCACGTTCGAAGGAATGACGGCCAGGGTCAGGGCTTTGATCAAAAAAAGCGCCAGAAGCAGGAACACAGCAGCCAGCAGACTTGGTTTCAGGTCTTTCAATCCGTTCCAGTCCAGCTTCTGCAGAAAAAATCCGCCGATAACGGCAGTAACCAGCAGGATTATTGTGCCGCCCCATTTAAGCCATCGATCAAAATGTTTTTGATCACGCACAGGTACTCACCTCATCCTCTATGCCTCTCATCTTACCACATTTCGGTCAGAAATGAAGGCTGATTACCGGCGTTTGTCAAGTTATGCTATACTGGAGGCAATCACAACAGGAGGCGCATTTGGGGCATGGCAGATTCAGTTCAACTGGCCTTGATCAGCCAGATTTTCGAGCAGTATGATTTGTCAGGAGATATAATCGGCTGCACGCACTTGACCAATGGCCACATTAATGAAACCTATCATATCCGCCTGGCTGATCGCCAGCAATCCAGATCTTTCGTTTTACAAAAAATCAACAGCTATGTGTTTCAGGAACCGGCCAAGGTGATGAACAACATCCAGGCGATCACCCGGTATCTCAACAAGCGGAAGAACTCCCGGGATTGCGGGATTATCTCCTTTCTAAGCAGCTGCGACGGCCAGAATTATGTAGTTCAGGGTAACGATTTCTGGCGCCTCTGTCCTTATATTGAAAATTCGACAGCCTATGAAACAGCAGCGGACCCTGCGATTCTCGAGAATGCCGGTTATGCTTTCGGTCACTTCCAGGAAATGCTGGCGGATATGCCCATGGGCGAGCTGGTGGATACGATCCCCGGATTTCATGATACGCCGGCCCGTCTGGACGCTCTCTTCCGTGCCGTCGCCGCTGACCTGCAGGGACGTGCGGCGTCCGTGTATCCGGAGATTGATTTCTTCACCCGGCACCGCCAGATGGCCGGCACGCTGGCCGAGTTGCAGCAGCAAGGCGTTTTGCCGCTGCGGGTGACGCATAACGACACGAAATGCAACAATATCCTCATGGACAGCCAAACCGCCTCGCCCCTGTGCGTGATCGACCTCGACACGGTCATGCCGGGCTTGCCGATGCATGATTTTGGCGACGCGGTCCGTTTTGCCGCGAACCGGGGTGCGGAAGACGAAACAGATCCCCGGAAGGTCGGCCTCGACTGGAATAAGTATGAGGCGTTCACTCGCGGTTATATGCGTGCCGCGAAAAACTTTCTGACGCCGGCGGAAATTGACAACATGGCTCTGGGCGCCGCGGTGATCACGATCGAACTGGCTTCGCGTTTCCTGGCCGACCACCTGAACGGCGACAAATATTTCCGCATCCACAGGGAGGGCCACAATCTGGACCGGGCGAGGAGCCAGATCTGGCTGGCCGACGATATGATCGGACAGCTAGACCAGATGCAGGCGGTTGTCCGGCGCTATGCCGGCATCTGACCGCCTGCGCCCTGTCCGAGCTCGTGGAAAGCGGCTGGCTTAGCCCGGCCGAGGTCAGGCAGATCGCTGCCGGCAATAAAGAATCGGTGGACATGCATGAAAAACTGGGATTTGTCCTGTCGAATGAAAATTTGTACTGGCTGTATTGACGCGGCAGCTAAGGGGTGACATTTTCACTGCACACTTATACCATGACATTATCACTGATCAACGACACAAAATTGAAAGCCGATTGACAAAATCCGGTTTTCCCGTGATAATAATCCTTGCTAAAACTTGCCTGTGTAGCTCAGTTGGTAGAGCAGCTGATTTGTAATC
>DOFA01000093.1 GCA_003532195.1 Clostridiales bacterium | reverse complement strand
TGATCCTGCGGACATCCGGCCAGGACTGGAAAATCACCAAACTGCGCGATGCTTTCATGTCCGAGGTCATCGAGGGCGAGATGAATGTGGACACGATGGATTGGCGTCCCTGCGTCCTCTATGTCAACGGGGAATATTACGGGCTTTATGAAGTCCGGGAAAATATTGACGAGTATTATATGCAGGCGCATCATGGCGCTGACCCGGATAATGTCGACATCATCAAGGGCAACTGGATTATCCTCAGCGGCGACAAAAACGCCTACAAAGCCTTGCTCGATTATGTCAAGGCCAATGACTTGCGCAATGAAAAGGCCTATCAGCATGTGCTGTCGCTGATTGATGAGGAAAGCCTGATGGATTGGATCATCGCCGAGACCTTCTTCAACAACCTGGATTCCGGCAATAAGAAGTTCTGGTGCGAGCGCACTCAAGGGGCCCAATGGCGTTGGGCTTTCTTTGATCTCGATTGGGCCATGTTCCCGACCACCTACACCCTGAATATCTTGAAAAACGACTTGCTTGATCCGGAAGGCCACGGTCAGCAGAACATATTCAACTCGTCTTTACAAGTCGAATTGATGCAAAATCCGGATTTCGAGAAAACCTTTATTGAACGGTATGCGCATCACCTCAACACCACCTTCGCCACAGACCGTATGCTCGGAATCCTCGATGATATGACCGCCCAAATCACCTTGGAAATGCCGCGGCAGATCGCCCGCTGGCAGGGTCCGTCCTCCCTGTCCGCCTGGGAGAACAATGTCGCCGCGCTGCGCCGGATCACAAGCGAAAAGCGGGCCCGCATGCAGGTGATCCTGCAGGAGACCTTCAATCTGTCCGCGGCCCGGATGCATGAGCTGTTCCCGGAGGATTACTGATGCTGTGGCGGCATGAATTGAAATTTCTCATCGACGAGGCCGCCAGCCGGCAGCTCTATTATTCCCTGCGCCCGATTCTGTTCGATGACAGCCATGCCTTGGGCTCCGATCCGGACCGGTTCCGCCGCTATCAGATCCGCAGCCTGTATTTTGATGACGAAAACCGCCGCGGCATCTTCGAAAAACTGGCCGGCACGGATCCGCGGCATAAATACCGGATTCGCATCTATAACGGCCAGGATCAGAGGATTTCCCTGGAAAAAAAGATCAAGTCCGGCAATTTGACCCAGAAACACACCTGCCTGCTGACCCGCCAACAAGTCGAGAGCCTGCTGGAAGGCGAGCCAGAGTTTCTCCTCGAAGCCTCACTCCGGCTGAACCGCGAAGCGCAAAACAAGTCCGACCGCCGCGCCGGACAGCTGCTGGCTGAATTCTACGCCGAAATCCGGACCTGCCGCCTGGCGCCGCTGCTGCTGGTCGATTATGACCGGGCGCCGCTGCTTTGGCCGGACGGGAATGTCCGCATCACTTTCGACCGCCACCTGTCAACTGGCCTCTATCGTCAGGATCTCTGGGATCCGGACGCCGGCCTGGTGCCGGTTCTCGATCCGGACCAGGTGATTCTGGAAGTCAAGTTTGATCATTTCCTGCCGGATTTTATCCGGGCATTGCTGCCCTTGTCCGGCGCCAGCCAGCTTTCCATCAGCAAGTATGCCCAGTGTGCCGGATTCTGCCGGACCCAAAGCTGGGAAGACCAATCCTGAATAACGCCATCCGGAGGACAAGAACATGAAAGACGCCCTGCTGAAGCTTATGGAAGTCAACATCAATTCCCCCCTGACCATGCAGCGGATCCTGACCACGTTTGCGGTCTCCCTGCTGATGGGCCTGGTGATCATGTTTATCTACCGGATCACCTTCCGCGGCGTTTTATTCAACCGCAGCTTTGGGATTGCCCTGATGATGGTTTCTCTGGTCACTTCCCTGATCATCATGCCGATCAGCTCCAATATCGTGCTATCACTCGGCATGGTCGGCGCCCTGTCCATCGTTCGTTTCCGGACGGCGCTCAAAGATCCCCTGGATATTGTCTATATGTTCTGGGCGATTGCCCTGGGCCTGACATCAGGCTCCGGCTTTTTCGAACTTGCGATCACCGGCAGCCTGATTATCGCCGCCATCATGGTTCTGGCTACAGGCCTGCAAGTCATCGGCAATAAAAAACCTTTTCTGGTTATTATTCGGTACAACGACCAATTCCGCGGCGATCTGCACCAGTATTTTCCCAAATATACGCTGAAAAGCAAAACGATGACCGCCAAAGGCATCGAGCTGGTTGCCGAAGTCAGACTCGACAAAAAGGAAACCCGCATCATCGAGGATCTGCAAAGGGTCAACGGCATCATTTCCGCTTCCCTGGTCCGTTACAGCGGCGATTATAACTGATTCAACTTCCAATCCCGCTGGGCGGGTAGGCTTTTCTAATGATTTTATATTATAGCTGCCATAACTCCGGTTTGCTGGCGGATACCCCCAGAGCCCCGGCCGCCAGGGCCGCGCAGACATCCTCGCGGGTGCTGATCAGTCCGCCGGCAATTAAAGGACAGCCGAAGTCCCTCACGGCCATCTGAATCGCCTTGTCGGCTACCCCGGGCAGCACTTCAACCAAATCCGGCCGGCAGGCCTGAATATGGCGGGCGCCATCCTGGAGCGCGGTCGAATCGAGCAGGAAAATCCTTTGTACGGCCATCAGGCCGAGATTTTGCGCCCATTTGACGCAGGCAGGCTTGGTCGTGATCACTCCGGTCGGCTGGTGCTGCTCCGCCAGGAAACGCAAGCCTTGTTGATCCGGCCGCAGCCCGTCAATCAGATCGACGTGCAGAAAGCAGCGGCGCCCGGCGGCCAACAGGCGGCGGCATGGCTCGCCGATGGTGTTGATCGAGCCGGAAAGCAGAAAAACAATCCTGGCCGGGCTGGCCAGGGCCAAATCCAGGTGCTTGCTGTCCCGGACAGCGGCGATGATCGGATTGGCTATGATCTCATCAATCAGCTGTTTGGGATCCATGATCGTCTCACCGTTCCTTCCCTCGTCTTCATGCTTCATTATCCTTCATTGCCGGGCGGACGGCAAGCCAGATTCGGGCAGGTCCCGGGTGGCGATCAGGTCGACGCCTGTCCCGAGAATATTCGCCAGGATCACATCTCCGGTCCTGACCGGCAAAGATACGCTGATCTGTCGGATATGCTTCAGGCATTCCCCGATCAGATGTTTCGGTATGGATGTCCGGGTACGCACGCTTAGCGGGATACGGCTGCCGGCGACCGGGATCAGGCTGGTTACCATGCGCCGCGGCTGGAGGATTTCATCCCGGGCATACTGGCTGCCGCGCGCGCAGACATTGCCGCGGATGCTGCGGATCTTGTCTCCCTCAACATCAACTTGCAGCTGGCAGCCCATCGGACAGCCGATGCAGATCAGTTCTTTCATGGGCTCACCTCCACCCGCACCGTTATCTCGCGAATTGGGCCTTGCGGCAAGAGGGCCGGATCGAGGTCGACCGACGCCATCTCGCCGGGCGCCAGCACCAGC
>DOFA01000049.1 GCA_003532195.1 Clostridiales bacterium | reverse complement strand
GGAATCCAGGATCTGGTGGAAAAGGTCCTGATCGAAAACGGACATGCCAAGACGGCCAAGGCCTATATTCTGTATCGTGAGAAAAGACGCTCAGCCCGCGAAGCAAACGCCTTGATCGGCGCCACGATCAACATGTTTTCCGACTACCTCGGCGACAAGGACTGGCAAGTCCAGGAAAACGCCAACACCCAGCGCTCGATCAACGGCATGAACAACTATGTGCGGGAAACCTTTACCAAGCAATATTGGCTGCATGAAGTTTATCCGACCGAGATCCGCGAAGCGCATCTGTCTGGCGAGCTGCATCTGCATGACCTGGGATTTTTCGGACCCTACTGCACCGGCTGGGATCTGCGCCAGCTCCTGAGCGACGGTTTCGGTGGCGTTCCGGGCAAGGTTGAATCCAGCCCGGCCAAGCATTTGCGTTCTTTCCTCGGCCAGATAGTCAACTCCACTTTCACCACCCAGGGCGAAACAGCCGGCGCCCAGGCCTGGTCCTCCTTCGATACCTATTGCGCGCCTTTCATCTATTACGACAAGCTGCCGTACGAATCGGTCAAGCAGGCCTTACAGGAATTTATCTTCAACATCAATGTTCCGACCCGCGTCGGATTCCAATGCCCGTTTTCCAATCTGACTTTTGATATTATCGCACCTTCGGCCCTGCGCAAGGAGCCGGTCATTATCGGCGGTCAATACATGGATCGTACCTATGGCGAATTCCAGGCGGAAATGGATCTGTTTAACCGGGCTTTCTGCGATGTCATGCTCGAAGGCGATGCCAAAGGGAGGGTATTTACCTTCCCGATCCCCACCATCAATGTGACCCGCGATTTTGCCTGGGACAGCCCGGTGGTCAACCGGTTCATGGAGATCACCTGCAAATACGGCATCCCCTATTTTTCTAACTACATCAATTCGGATCTCTCGCCGGAAGATGCCATTTCCATGTGCTGCCGCCTGCGGCTGGATACGACCGAACTGCGCAAGCGCGGCGGCGGCCTGTTCGGATCGAATCCTATGACCGGGTCGGTCGGCGTCGTAACGATCAATCTGCCGCGGCTCGGTTATCAGTCCAAGACCGAATCAGAGTTTCAAGCCCGGCTCTGGCGGGCGCTGCAATTGTCCCGGGACAGCCTGGAAATCAAGCGCAAGACGATTGAAGAGCAGACCGAGCGGGGCCTGTATCCGTATTCGGCACATTACCTGCGGGAAATCAAGGCCCGGACCGGCCAGTACTGGTTCAACCATTTCAACACGGTCGGCCTGGTCGGCATGAATGAAGCCTGCCGGAATTTCCTCGGTTCAGATCATGACCTGACTACGGCCGAAGGGCAGGCTTTTGCCCGGCGGACTTTGGAATACATGCGCGGCCAGCTGAAAGAAATCCAGGAAGAAACCGGACATTTCTATAACCTGGAGGCGACGCCGGCCGAGGGTACCAGCTACCGGCTGGCCAAACTCGACAAAGAGCGCTACCCGGACATCCTGACCGCCGGCGAGAATGTCTGCTATTACACCAATTCCAGCCAGCTGCCGGTCGGCTTTACGGACGACATCTTTGAAACGCTGGATCTCCAGGACGACCTGCAAAGTTTGTATACCGGCGGCACGGTCCTGCATCTGTACATGGGTGAGCGCATCCCCGACATCGAGATCGCCAAAACCCTGATCCGCAAAGCGTTTACGAATTATAAGCTGCCCTATATCAGCCTGACGCCGACCTTCTCGATCTGCCCGGAACATGGCTACATTATCGGCGAGCATTTCACCTGCCCGGAATGCGGCCGGGAAGCGGAAGTCTGGAGCCGGGTGGTCGGTTACCTCCGCCCGGTGCAGAACTACCATAAAGGCAAGAAGGAAGAATATCGCCAACGCATCAAATATGTCGTCAGGAAAACCGAACTGGCATGAATCGGGCATGAATAAGGCATGAATATCGCCGGTCTCGTCAAATCCTCCACCGTTGATTTTCCCGGTCAGCTGGCAGCAGTCATTTTTACCGCCGGCTGCAACCTGGATTGTTTTTACTGCCACAATCGTCTGTTGCTGACCGGCTCCGCGCCCCGCGTGGAGGAATCCGAGGTTATGGCCTTCCTCAATAAGCGCCGCGGCCTCCTGGACGGCGTGGTTTTCAGTGGCGGCGAGCCGACCCTCCAGCCGGACCTGGCAGACTGGATCCGTCGGGTGCGCGATCTGGACTTCAAGATCAAGCTGGATACCAACGGGACCAGACCGGAGATCCTGAATCAACTAATCAGCGAGAAATTGCTCGATTATGTGGCCATCGATTGCAAAGCACCCTGGGAACGCTATCCGGAAATCTGCGACTGTCCGGACACCGATGTCGAAGGAATCAAACAATCCCTGCAAATCCTCCGGGATGCCGGTCTGCCCTGGGAAATCCGCACCACGGTCATTCCCCAGTTGAATATAAAAGATCTGCAGGAGATCATTCGCCAGATTCCGCCGCCGCCCCGCTATTTCCTCCAGCGTTACAACCGGCCGGCCATATACCGCCCCGAAGACCGCTTCCGTATCGAGGCTGCCAGCTATACACCCGCCCAACTGGTTCTCCTAGCTGAGCAGCTGCGGAAAATGAAGCCGGAAATGGAAATTCAGGTGAGGTAAAAGCCATATTCTTTCGCTTGCTGTCCTCGCCGCTGCGCGGCTGCGGATGCAAACTCCAGAATATGGCTTTTTCCAGGTAATATCGGAACGCACTGCGTAGCAAATGAACAGAGTATCGTTTATGCTTGCTGGAAAACAAAAAACAAGATACTATTTAGAAAGATTTTATGATTGATCTGGAGTCAAATATGCCATGTAAAATGTGCGACAATCAAAAAAATATTCTTAATGACCCATATTTTATAATAGAACTTGAAACGGGATATGTAATTTTAGGATGGTTTCAAAAGTTCAAGGGATATACTGTGTTTACTTGTAAAGAACATGGACCAGAATTACATAACTTGGAACGCCATTTCAAAATTAAACACCTTGAGGAAATGACTGTTGTCGCAGAAGCCATTTATAATATCTTTAACCCTGATAAAATAAACTACGAATTACTTGGAAATGGTTGTCCACATATTCATTGGCATTTATATCCAAGAGAGAAAGGTGATACTCCGATTGTTAGTTCTGTTTATCAACTGCCAAATAGTGTTTTATTTGATGAATCAACACGGCCGTCGGATGAAGAAAGAATAGAATTAATCAATAAAATTAAGGCTGAAATCATGAGATTACTTGCGATACAAGCCTAACCTATACGTAACAACACCCTTTCCTTGAACTTGGTTTGAGTTTAACCGTCTATGCGGAAATCCGCAGCCGCTCCGCGGCGAGGACAGCG
>DOFA01000269.1:203-10593 GCA_003532195.1 Clostridiales bacterium | reverse complement strand
GGCGGTCGGATTTGAACCAACGACACTCCGGGTATGAACCGGATGCTCTGGCCAACTGAGCTACGCCGCCATTTGCTTTTGTATAGGTGCCTGCGCACCGAGTTGCTTAATGCGCTTAATGAGTTTATCAGCTACTACCGCGTCCTGTCAAGCAATCTTTTCGAAAAACAAGCCTCAAAAAGCGGTAAAAAAACCGCTGCCGATTGAACGGCAGCGGTTTTCCAAAAGCATCTGTTATGGATTACTTTACTTCGACATCTGCGCCGGCATCTTTCAGCTTGGTGGCGATTGCAGCAGCATCTTCCTTGCTGATATTCTCCTTGACAGCCTTCGGAGCGGTGTCGACGAGATCCTTGGCTTCTTTCAAGCCGAGCCCGGTCAGCTCGCGGACAGCCTTGATGACATTGATCTTGTTGGCGCCGGGACCTTTCAGGATAACCGTGAATTCGGTCTGCTCTTCAACCGGGGCGGCGACGGCGGCAACTCCGGCGGCAGGCGCCGAAGCAGCCATTGCGGCGGCGGAAACGCCAAATTCTGTTTCCAAAGCTTTAACGAGTTCGGACAATTCCATAACTGTCAAGGCTTTGACATCCTCAATCATTTTCGTGATTTTTTCACTAGCCATTTTTTACCTCCAAAAAATACGCCTGTCGTCCGGTTATAACTAGCCGGCGACTCAGACACTGGCGGATACGGGTTCCGTTTCCGCGACGCTGTTTCCTGATTCTAATTTTTCCTTGATCGCGTTCAGCAATACAGCCAAACTGGCAATCGGCGAAACCAGGCCAAAGACAACCTGACCATAAAGAACATCTTTGCTGGGGATCGCGGCCAGGCGGGCGACATCGTCCGGATTAATCACTTTGTTTTCCAGGACGCCGCCTTTGACGGTCAGCTTGTCAAACTTGCCGGCATATTCCTTGACGACTTTAGCGGCGGCAACAATATCCGTGGTGCTGAAAGCGATGGCAGTCGGTCCCTGGAGAATTTCATCCAGGCCGTTCACGCCGGCGACCTCGAGCGCTCTCTTGGATAATGTGTTCTTGACCACGCGGTAGGAGACTCCGGCTTTGCGCAATGCGGCGCGCATTGCCGTATCCTGCTCGACGGTCAGTCCGCGATAATCGGCAAAGACGATGGACTGGGCGTTCTTCAGTTCCTGCGCCAATCCTGCGACTACCTCTTTCTTGGCATCCAATACCTTATTGCTGGGCATCGTGTGTACCTCCTTGTTCAGAATATAAATACCCCTCGCGCCTTGGAGACGGAGGGGTACGGCTGAATCCTCCTGTTGACGCCGTCGGGCATCAATATGGGGCAACCGCAGCCTCGGCAGGACGTCTGACGTTTATATCCGAAGGATTCCTGCTGTCTCTGGCGCTTGGGCTTATTTAACTGTCCGGTCAGCTCAGGCGAGCTGGGTTGATCTTGATTCCCGGCCCCATGGTCGATGCCATGGTGACGCTGCGCAGGTACTGGCCCCTGGCAGCTGACGGCTTGGCCTTGATGACTGCATCCATGATCGTCTTGAAATTCTCCGCCAATTTGGTCTGGCCAAACGACACCCGGCCGATCGGGCAATGGATGATGTTGGTCTTGTCCAGGCGGTACTCGATTTTACCGGCTTTGATTTCGGATATGGCCTTGGCGACATCCATGGTCACGGTGCCGGATTTAGGATTCGGCATCAGGCCTTTCGGGCCGAGGATCTTGCCGAGTTTGCCGACGACGCCCATCATATCGGGCGTGGCGACGACGACATCGTAGTCGAACCAGTTCTCGCTGCGGATCTTTTCCACCATATCTTCGGCTCCGACAAAATCAGCTCCGGCTGCTTTGGCTTCATCGGCTTTGAGTGCCTTGGCGAAAACCAGCACTTTCTTTGAGCGGCCGGTGCCATGAGGCAGGACGACAGCGCCGCGGACCTGCTGGTCGGCATGCCGGGAGTCGACGCCCAGGCGGATATGCAGCTCAACGGTTTCGTCGAATTTTGCCGTGGCGGTTTTTTGAACCAGTTCGATGGCTTCGGCCGGATCATAAGTGGCCGACCGGTCGATCAGCTTAACCGATTCCCTGTACTTTTTGCCATGTTTCATTTCGCTTCACTCCTTCGCCGCTCAACCGTCAATGACGACAATGCCCATGCTGCGGGCAGTGCCGGCCACCATGCGGGCACACGATTCCAGGTCCGAAGCATTGGTGTCGGTCAGTTTGATCTGGGCGATCTTCATGACTTCGGATTTGGTGATCTGGGCAACCTTGTCGCTTTTCGGTTTTCCCGAACCGCTTTCAATGTTGCAGGCCTTTTTGAGTAACACGGGCACCGGAGGAGTCTTGGTGATGAAAGAAAATGATCTGTCCGCAAAAATCGTGATGATGACCGGAATGATCAGGCCGACATCCTTTGCGGTTCTTTCATTGAATTCCTTGACAAACATGGCGATGTTCACACCATGCTGACCAAGGGCTGGTCCTACCGGCGGCGCTGGCGTGGCTTTGCCTGCGGGGATCTGCAATTTGACATACCCTGTGACTTTCTTTGCCATTTAACGTCCACCTCCCAATAAAATCTAGTTTTCTGTTTCTATCTGCACACGCATATCGTGCTGACAGCTGGCTTGCAGCGGTTATATCCGCATGATCTGGGTCAGTTCCAGCTCAACCGGCGTCTCGCGGCCAAACATGGAAACCAGAACCCGGACTTTTTTCTTGTCGAGATTGATGTCCTCAACGGTGCCGATAAAGCTTTCCAGCGGTCCGCCGATCACCTTGACCGAATCGCCGATATCGTAATCGACCACAGGTTCCCAGCCGGACTCCAGACCCATCAGCATCAGCTCTTCATCGGTCAGAGGTGTCGGCTTGGAGCTGGTCGGGCCGACAAATCCGGTTACGCCGCGGGTGTTGCGGACAATGTACCAGATCTCGTCGGTGAGCACCATTTTGACCAGGACATAACCCGGATAGATCTTGCGCTGGATGGTCTTCTTCTTGCCATCCTTGATCTCGACCTGTTCTTCCATCGGAACAGAAACATCCTGGATGTATTCCTGAATCCCCCGGTTTTCGACTATGCGTTCGAGAGTCGCCTTGACCTTGTTCTCATAGCCGGAATAGGTATGGACGACATACCATTTGGCTTCCGCGGCTGTACCTTCAACCATTCCTGTCCCCTCCGTCCTGCATCTGAATCATCCTCATCCGCCGGCGGTTGTGCCAGCAGTCGTCGCAGCGGTTGTTTCACCGGTCGACGGCGCGCTGGTTTCGGTCGAAGTTGTTGCCGCTGCAGTCGTTGCCGCGGTTGTAGCTGCGGTTGGCGCACTGGGAGAATAGAAACCGACGGCATTGAGAATCCCACCGAGCAAAGAGTCGACGAAGAACAGCACCAGGGCGGCAATCAGGCAGATGGCCAGAACCGTGGCGGTGTTCTGGATCAGGTGCTTCTTGTCCGGCCAGACCACACGTTTCAGTTCAGCTTTCAGATTTATAAAGAAACTTTTCAGTCTCTTGCCAATTTTGACAAAGAAAGCCGCAACCTTCTGGAAAAAGTTTTCCTTGGGTCTTCCCGCTTTGACAATCCGCTTTTCATTCCTGTCTTTGTCCGCCATCTTCAACACATCCTTACTGGTCTGCACATCCAAGGATCATTTCGTTTCCTTGTGATCAGTATGCTTGCGGCAGAATCTGCAGTACTTTTTCATTTCCAGCCGATCCGGATCGTTTTTCTTGTTTTTCATCGTATTGTAATTGCGTTGCTTACATACCGTGCAAGACAAAGTGATCTTCTCACGGGCTCCTGCTTTTGCCATTTTGATTGCACCTCCGCCTGGTCTGCTTCTGGATCCTTACATAAAAAAAAGACCCCTTTATGGACAAGCAAACGAATTTTATCACAAGAAAGCTTCTCTGTCAAACAAAATCGTCAGGCCCGGACCAATAATTACCGGCGTTTTTTCAGTTCCTCGTAGATGTCGTCCAAAGTGACGCCCTGGTCGACCAGCAGCACGCAGAGATGATAGAGCAGGTCGGCCACCTCGTAAGTGATTTCCGCGGGCTGCTGGTTTTTGGCGGCGATGATCACTTCCGCCGACTCCTCGCCGATTTTCTTGCAGATCTTGTCCAGTCCCTTCTCCAGGAGATAGTTGGTATAGGAGCCTTCCTTCGGGTTGGCCCGGCGGTCGAGCACGACTTGGTACAGTTCATCCATCATGGCGCCGATCTGGCTCATAAGCGTCCTCCGACTGTTATTTCTTTATGAATTGTATTTTAACATAAACCGCTGTACACGGCTAATCCTGTTCAGCCGCCGGCCGGCGGGCCAGGCTGCGATCCTTATTCCGATTCGACTTCGACGCCGTTCCGGAGATCCTGGAAATCCTGAAGGCCGCGGTAAAAGCAGCTGTGCTGCCCGGTATGGCAAGCCGGGCCCAGCTGCAGGACATCGATCAGCAGGCAGTCGGCGTCGCAATCGACCGCGATGGCCCGCACCTGCTGGAAATGGCCGGAAGTCTCGCCCTTCAGCCAGAGCTTGCCGCGGCTGCGGCTGTAATAATGCATCAGGCCGCTGGCCAGGGTCTGCCGGAAGGCGGTTTCGTCCAGCCAGGCCTGCATCAGGATCTCGCCGCTTGATTGTTCGCGAATGATCGCCGGAACCAGGCCGGCGGCGTCTTTTTTCAGGCGGCACCACAGGCCTCCAGCGGCCGCCGGGGCAGCGAGGCCGGCCAGGCCCGTCCAGGGCGGCGGAAAAGAAGCATAATCCACATCCTGTCCCGGCAGCGAACGAACCGGCAGGCCGCGCAGCGCCAGGTAGCTTTTCAGCTGCGGGATGGTGATCGTGCCAAAATGGAAAAGGCTGGCCGCCAGCACCGCCTCCGCTCCGCCCAGCGTCAAAGCGTCGTAAAAATCGGCAAGCTGGCCGGCACCGCCGGAAGCGATAACCGGGATGGCCGCCGCGTCGGCGATCCGGCGGGTAATCTCCAGATCGTAGCCGCTTTTGGTGCCGTCCCGGTCCATGCTGGTCAACAGAATCTCGCCAGCGCCCAGTTCTTCAACCTGTTTAGCCCAGGCCAGGGCATCCAGTCCGGTCGGCTTTGTGCCGCCGGCGATCATGACCTCAAAATTGCCGCCGGCATTGCGCCGGACGTCGATGGCCACCACGACGCACTGGCTGCCGAAACGCCCTGACGCCGCGCGGACCAGGTCCGGATCCTGCACCGCTGCCGAATTCAGGGATATTTTATCCGCCCCGGCCTGAAGGATCACACGGATGTCATCCAGGGTCCGGATACCGCCGCCGACCGTAAAAGGGATGAAAACCTGTTCGGCGACTTTCCGGACCGTATCGATCAGGATGCCGCGATCTTCGAGCGTCGCCGAGATGTCCAGGAAAACCAGCTCGTCGGCGCCGGCGGCATTGTAGGCGCGGGCAGACTCGACCGGATCTCCGGCATCGCGGATGTTGATGAAGTTGACGCCCTTGACCACACGGCCGCCGCGGACATCCAGGCAGGGAATTATTCTTTTGGCCAGCATTCTTCTAATCTCACCTTTCCTTCATAGATGGCTTTGCCGACGATGACCCCGGCCGCCCCGGTCTGGCGGACAGCTTCAATATCCGCCGGAGAGCCGATGCCGCCCGAGGCGATAATCGCCAGCCCGCTCCGCTCGACCAGCTCCCGGACGCTTTCCGTTGCGGACCCGGTCAGCATGCCGTCCCGGCTGATGTCGGTGAATATAGCCAGCCGTGCGCCGACAGCCGCCATCATTCGGGCAAATTCAAGGGTTTTCAGGCCGCTGCCCCGCGTCCAGCCGTCGATGCTGACTTCGCCGTCGCGGGCGTCGATGCCGATCGCCACCCGATCCGGGTAGAGGCGCAGCATTTCTTCAGTAAAACTCCGGTCGCGGACCGCGGCTGTGCCAAGCACAACCCGTTCGATCGCCGCTTTTTCCAGCAGGGTCCGGGCATGAGCCAGGCTGCGGATGCCGCCGCCGGTCTGGACTTTCAGGCCGGTGGAGCGGCGGATGGCGGCAATCAGCTCCGCATGGACGGGAATGCCGGACCGGGCGGCGTCCAGATCGACGATATGCAGCCAGGTGGCCCCGGCTGCCTGAAATTGCCGGGCGACTGCCAGCGGATCCGGGCTGTAAACGGTCACCTGATCGTACTGCCCCTGGAGCAGGCGCACGCATTGGCCGCTCAGCAGGTCGATCGCCGGATAAATGATCATCTTGCGGCCCCCCCGGTTGTTTCTGAGTCCCAAGGGCAGCCGCCGTCCGTCTGCCCGGCCCAGCGGCTCAAGAGCTCCAGGCCGGCGTCGCCGCTTTTCTCCGGATGAAACTGGGTCAGCAGGATCGGTCCGGTTTGGACAGCCGCCGCAAAGGGAATCCCGTGCGTGCTCCGGGCCGCCACAAGCGCCGGGTCGGCCGGATCGGCATAATACGAATGGACAAAATAGAAGCTGCCGCCCTCGGGCAGAATCGGCAACCGGGAATTTTCCAGCCGGTTCCAGCCCATATGGGGGACCTTCAGCCCCGGCTGCGCCGGGAAGCGCCGGACAACGCCGGGGAGCAGCCCCAGGCCGCGGGCATTTCCTTCTTCGCTGGATTCAAACATCAGCTGCATGCCCAGGCAAATGCCCAGGAACGGCCTCCCGGTGCTTAAATAACTGCGGATGGCCTGATCCAGGCCCAGTCGCTCAAGCTGGCGGACAGCATATTCCATGGCGCCGACTCCGGGCAGGATCAGCCGTTCTGCGGAAGCGACCTGCTCCGGATCCTGGGTGATCCGGTTTGAAAATCCGAGGTAGTCCAGGGCTTTAGCCACGCTGCCCAGGTTGCCCATGCCATAATCAACAATAAAGATCATGGCAGGATCTTGCCGGTCAGGCGGAAATAGGCATCCCGGTATTTAGCCGCTGTGCGGCTGATCACTTCATCCGGCAGGGTCGGCGGCGGCGAGTTTTTATCCCAGTTCAGCGTTTCCAGCCACTCGCGGAGGTATTGTTTGTCAAAACTCTTCTGGGCCCGCCCGGGCTCATAATCCGCCAGGTCCCAGAAACGCGAAGAATCCGGTGTAAATATTTCATCGCCGAGGATCAGCTGGCCATCTTCCCTTTCATCTGCCTGGCCGAACTCAAATTTGGTGTCGGCCAGGATGATGCCCCGGCTCTCGGCGTATCGGGCGGCCATCCGGTACAGCGCCAGGCTTTTAGTGCGGATCTCGGCGGCCAGGTCTTCCCCCAGGATGCCGCATAGCTGGGCAAAGCTGATATTCTGGTCGTGGCCGCTTTCCGCCTTGGTGGACGGTGTAAACAACGGCTCCGGCAAACGGTCGGCCTGGCGCAGGCCGGACGGCATGGGCATCCCGCCGATGGTGCCGGACTGGCGGTACTCCTTGAGCGCCGACCCTTCCAGGTAGCCGCGCACGATGCATTCCACCGGCAGCATTTTTATTTTACGTACCAGCATTGAGCGGCCGTCCAGCCGGTCGGCATATTGATCCAGACCGCAGGGGTAGGATCTCGGATCGGTGGACAGGACATGATTGGCGATGATGTCCCGGGTCAGATCAAACCAGAAGGCGGATATGCTGTTCAGAACCACACCCTTATCGGGAATGAGTTCATTGAAAACCACATCGAAAGCCGAAATGCGGTCCGTCACCACAATCAGCAGCTGGTCGCCGAGGTCATAGACATCACGGACCTTGCCGCGGATATACAGCGGCAGATGGATAAAACGGGTGTCGCGCATCGGTGTTGACATGAAAACCTCCTGAATGATCTTAATCGGAACAAAGCGTCAAAGCGTTCCCTTGGTGGACAGGACCGTATCCGGACGGGACGGGTCGATCGCGGCGGCCTCGGCAAAGCTGCGGGCAAAAGCTTTGAACAAGGCTTCGATTTTATGGTGGTCGTTCGTTCCATAAAGGCAGTTCAGATGCAGGGTCATGCTGGCATTGTTGATCAAGGCGCGAAAGAATTCCCCCGTCAGCTGGGTCTCGAATTCGCCAACCCGGACGCCTTGAAATTCAGCATTGAAAACCAGGCACGCCCGACCGGACAAGTCAATTGCCGCCGACGCCAGCGATTCGTCCATCGGCACGACAGCGTACCCAAAACGGCGTATACCCCGCTTCTCATGCAAAGCCCGGGCAATGGCCTGACCCAGCACGATCCCGACGTCCTCCGTAGTGTGGTGTCCGTCGACCTGCAGATCGCCGCTCGCCGTGATCTCCAGATCCACATGGGCATGCCGGGCAAACAGAACCAGCATATGGTCAAGAAACCCGATGCCGGTGTTGACGCGGGATGTCCCTTCACCATCCAGGTTCAGGGAAAGAGTGATTTCCGTCTCTTGAGTTTTGCGATTCATTTTAGCCTGGCGCATGTTAACCTCCTGAGCCTTGATTTTGCATGGACGCCGCGCGGGGCCTGCTCTGATTATAGCGGAGACTGCCGGAGCTGACCAGCCCGTTTGTTTCAGGTCTCATCCGGCGGCAGCAATTGTCGCAGCGTTTCCGTCAGCTGGTCCATATCTTCGTCTTTGCCGATCGTAATCCGCAGATAATTATCGATGCGCGGCAGATTGAAGTGACGGACCAGGATGCCTTCACGGCGCAGTTCCTGATACAATTGCCGGGCCGGCCGCCGCGGACAGCTGACAAACAGGAAGTTGGCGCTGGAGGGCAGAATCTGAAAGCCAAGCGTACGCAAAGCCGCGGCCGTTCTTTCCCGCGTCGCGATAATCCTGGCCCGGGTCCGCTCATACCAGCCGGCATCGGAAAAGGCAGCGGCGGCGGCAACCTGGGCCAGGCTGTCCACGGTGTAGGAATTAAATGAGTCCCGAACGCGTTCCAGTCCTTCAATCAGGGCCGGGGCGCCCAGGGCGCAGCCGACGCGCAAGCCGGCCAGGGAGCGGGATTTCGAGCAGGTCTGGACAATCAGCAGGTTGTCGAAGCGATCCAGCAGGCTGACGGCGGATTCGGCGCCGAAATCGACATAAGCCTCGTCGATGATCAGCAGGCGATCCGGATCGGCAGCTGCCAATGCTGCCAGGACATCCGTGCCGACAGCTATGCCGGTCGGCGCGTTGGGGTTGGCCAGGATGAGCCCGGCCGACGGCTGCAGCAGGTCCTCGATCGGAAGACTGAAATCCTCCCGCAGGGGAACAGTCCGGAACGGTATCTCATACATGCGGGCATAAACCGGATAGAAACTATAGGTAATATCCGGGAAAACCAGACATTCGCCCGGCAGAAAATCCTGCAGCGCTGCGCCGGCTCGCCCCAGATCGGCGCGGCTGTTAAAAAACGCCTGAAAAGCAAGGGCCAGCACTTCATCGGAGCCATTGCCGACAAAGATGCCGCTGGCCGGCCATCCATAATATTCGGCTAAAACGTTGCGCAATTGCGTGCTGGCCGGGTCCGGATAAAGGCGAATCCGCTCAGGCGGATAGGATCGGAGCGCCTGGTCGACCGCCGACGCCGGCGAATACGGATTTTCATTGGTATTCAGCTTGATGAAAGTCCGTTCCCGCGGTTGTTCGCCCGGTACATAGGGAATTAGCTCACGTGTTTTTCGGCCCCAGAAACGGCGCGCGGATGATTCTTCAGTCATGTAGCGATCCCCCTTGCGGCCAGCTGGCGTTTGGATTTCCAGCCGGCTGCCCTGGCCTCGCCTGATCGGCCGGGGCCTGATCGGCCGGGGCCTGATCGGCCGGGAAACGGACCCGTACAGCATCGGCGTGCGCCTGCAGGTGTTCGGCTTCGGCAAAATCGGCGACCGCCCGCCAGCAGTCGGCCAGATCAGCCCGGGTATAGCGGATCAGGCTCATCTTTTTCATAAAATCCTGGGTGCTGAGCGGCGAAAAAAACCGCGCTGTGCCGCTGGTCGGCAGGACATGGTTCGTGCCGGCATAATAATCCCCGAGCGGTTCCGGGCTCCAGGGACCGATAAAAATGGCGCCGGCATTGCGCAGTCGCGGCAGAAAGTCTTCCGGTCCGGCGACAACCAGCTCCAGATGCTCCGGCGCCAGTTCATTGGCAAAGTCGACCGCCGTATCCAGGTCGGGCACCACCAGAATCGCACCGTAGTCGGCCAGGGAGCGGGCCAGGATCGCCGCCCGCGGCAGCAGCGCCGCGCGCCGGCTGACTTCCGCGGCCACTTCATCAGCCAGGGATTGCGAATCGGTGATCAGCAGCGCCGATGCCAGCACGTCATGCTCCGCCTGCGACAGCAAGTCGGCAGCAAGAAACGCCGGATCGGCTGTCCGGTCGGCGATGGCCAGGATTTCGCTCGGGCCGGCGAACAGATCGATGTCCACCTGGCCGAAAACCAGTCGTTTGGCGGTGTTGACATAAATATTGCCGGGGCCGGTGATTTTGTCGACC
>DOFA01000269.1:0-195 GCA_003532195.1 Clostridiales bacterium | reverse complement strand
ACTGGATCCACCGAACCGTCGGCTCGCGGCGGCGTGCACATGATGATTTTACGTACACCGGCGGCTCGCGCCGGCACGATGTTCATCAGGACCGAAGACGGCAGCGGCGCAGTGCCGCCGGGCACATAGACGCCGACGATATCCAGCGGGCGGTTGACCAGGCTGACCGTTCCGCCGCGACCGGCCGGCATGACA
>DOFA01000130.1 GCA_003532195.1 Clostridiales bacterium | reverse complement strand
CCCAGAGCTGCAGTTTGCCAACCAGGTACATCATCAGGGCGGTCGTCACCTGATACAGCTTGTCGACCAGCGGATCAAACAGTTTGCCAAACTCGGTCATCTGATTGAATCGCCTGGCAACGTAGCCGTCCAGCATATCGGTCAGCCAAATGGCCAGAAACACAATAAAGGCCACTAGGTTGTACGCGTCGCCTGCTTTGATCAGATACGCAAGTACAGGAATGGCCAATAAACGGATCAATGTCAGAATATTCGGTACGTTTGGTACAAATCGCAATTTCATATCGCACATTATATCAGTCCTGTTCCAGCGACTCAAGCTGTTTTTAGCATCTGTTAATGAGCCTGCTTTATCGGCATCTGTGTTATTTTCGGCGCCGCTTATAACGCGAGGATTTTCGCCCGTTCCAGATCTTCCTGGCTGATTGTCTTGGTCATGGTCAAAGCCTCTTCAATATCCAGATCGATGATCTGCCCGGATTTATAGGCGATGATCCGGTTCAGCCGCCGTTCGCGCAGGCATTCGATCGCCCGCAGACCCATCATGCTGGCCATGTAGCGGTCGCGCAGCGTCGGGCTGCCGCCGCGCTGCACATGGCCCAGGATAGCCGCCCGGGACTCGATTCCGGTTATCGTCTCGATTCGCCCGGCAATATCCAGCGCCTGGCCGGCGCCTTCCGCGACGACGACGATGTAATGCTTCTTGCCGCTGTTGCGTCCGTCCAGGATCGCTTTGATCACATCCCGGTTGAAGTCGCTCTGTATCTCGGGAATCAGCACCACTTCAGCCCCGGTCGCAATCGCGACATTCAAGGCCAGATAACCGGCTTCCCGCCCCATGACCTCGATGACGCTGCAGCGCTCGTGGGAGGAAGCCGTGTCGCGCAGCTTGTCGATCATTTCCATGGCGGTGTTCATCGCCGTGTCGTAGCCAATCGTATAGTCGGAACAGGCGATATCATTGTCAATGGTTCCCGGTATGCCGATCACCGGGAAGCCCTGGCGGGCCAGGTCGCGGGCGCCACGGAAGGTCCCGTCGCCGCCGATGGTTATGACGGCGTCAAGGTTAAATACCCGGGCCATCTCTATCGCTTTGGCCACTCCCTCCGGAGACTGGAATGTCTTGCTGCGCGCGGTCATCAGAAAGGTGCCGCCGCGCTGCAGGGTTTCTGAAACCGTGCGGCCGTTCAGTTCAATGATGTCGCCGCGCCAGAGGCCGTGATAGCCGCGGCGGATCCCCCAGACTTTAAATCCGGCATGGATCCCGCCGCGGACAACCGCCCGAATAACCGCGTTCATGCCCGGCGCGTCGCCGCCGCTGGTCAATACGCCGATATTGCGGATCAAGGGTTCGTTCTTATTCTGCTTTTCGCTCATACCTATACCTCTTATGCTTCTAGATGATTGCCAGGTTGCGGGCGCCATAGCGTCCAGCCAGCAGCTTCAGCACGTCGTTAGACAGTTCGACCCAGCAGGCCGGCGGCAGATCGACGGTTCGCTCGGACTGGGCCAGGTAAATCCTCACCTGCGCATCGCCATGAAAATATTGCAACATCGCCAGCAGCCGCTGATAGCCCGGATCGTTATAACGCCCATAATAGCGGATCAGCAGCGTGCCCTTGCCAGATGATCCGGCAGTCGGGCGGCCTGCAGATTCAGCGGTTAACGGGGCAGCCGGCGCGATCGCTTCAGCCGCCGCGGCCGGTCTAGCGGAACCGCCGGAAGCGCTGTGATTGCCGCCGGTATAAAAGCTGAAGCCCTCCGGCAAACGTCGGGCGTCCGGATCTAAAATCGCAACCGATTCGGCGATCAGCTTGGGCAGGTCATCCTCGCGGATGCTCAGCCGGCCGCCGAACAGCAGGACCTGGCCCTCTTTGAGCAAGGCGGCGCTGCTCGTGAGGACACGCGGGAAAAGAATCACTTCATACTGGCCGTACAAATCTTCAACCGTCAGGAAGCTCATCAATTCGTTGGACCGGGTTGTCTTGTTCTTGCGGCTGACCATCATGCCGGCCATGATCACCCGGTCGCCGTCCGACACATGAATGGCCGCCTGGCTGCTATCGTCTTCCGGGTTTTCCTGCAGTCCGGCGAAAGACGAACTGTCCAGCGTCGTCAGGTCATGCAGCGCCCGGTCGTAATCGTCCAATGGATGGCCGGTCACATAGAGCCCGAGCATTTCCTTCTCCATAGCCAGCAAATCCCCGTGCATGAATTCCGGGATTGCCGGATAATCCGGTTCCGCGTCGATTTTCTCCGGAGCCGGGCCGAGTTCAAACAGGGAGAGCTGACCTTCCATGCTTTGCCGCCGGGCATTGGCCAGCTGGTTGGAAAACGGTTCGAGAACCGCGATCATCTGGGATCGCGGTATATTGAAACTGTCCAAGGCTGAAGACCGGATCAGGCTCTCCACCATTTTCCGGTTCAATTCGCTCTCGTTCAAGCGCCGGAGGAAATCACCGTAACTTCGGAAGGGGCCGTTTGTTTCGCGCTCGCGGATCAAATGGCGGATCGCCGCTTCGCCGACGTTCTTTACCGCTGCCAGGGAAAAACGGATCTGGCCGTTCTCGGTTGTGAACCGGGTGTCGCTCAAGTTGACATCCGGCGGCAGCACCTTGATGTTCATTTTTCGGCAAACCCGGACATACCAGGCGGCCTGATTCAGGCTGCCCATATAGCTGTTGAGCATGGCAGCCATGAATTCCACGGGATAATGGATCTTCAGCCAGCCGGTATCATAGGCGACAACGGCATATGCGGCGGCATGGCTCTTGTTGAAGGCATAGCCGGCAAAAGCCATCAGTTCTTCGAAAATTTTCTCGGCGACCTCCAGGCTGACCCCGCGGGCCACGGCGCCGGGCACCGGATTGCCTTTCTCATCCTGGCCGCCCTGGAGAAACAAGGTTTTATATTTGGCCAGCTCGGCTGGTTTTTTCTTGGACATCGCCCGGCGCACATTGTCCGACTGGCCCATGGAAAACCCGGCCAGGTCACGGACAATCTGCATGACCTGTTCCTGATAGACCATGCAGCCGTAGGTTACGTTGAGAATCGGCTCCAGCAGCGGGTGGTCATAGCGGATCTGCCTCGGATCGTGCTTGGCCGCGACATAGCGCGGGATCTGCTCCATCGGGCCGGGCCGGAAAAGCGAAATGCCGGCGATAATGTCTTCCAGCGATTCCGGCTTGAGGTCTTTCATAAAGCTGGTCATGCCCGGACTTTCGAGTTGGAAGATCGCTTCGGTGTTCCCGTCGCTGATCGCGGCAAAAACCGCCGGATCATTCATTGGCAAGCGGTCATAATCAATCGCCGCGCCATGGTTCTTCAGAACCATGGCTGCCGTATCGCGCAGGACCGTCAAGGTCCGCAGCCCGAGAAAGTCGAATTTGAGCAGGCCGATCTGCTCGACTATGTTCTTGGTGAACTGGACGACGATCGCGTCTTCGTTGCGGGAAAGCGGCGCCAGATCGGTCAGGGGCTGGCTGGAGATAATGACGCCGGCGGCATGAGTCGAGGCATGGCGCGGCATACCCTCGAAACGCATGGCTGTGTCCAGGACTTCACGCGTCATCGGATTTTTTTCATATTCTTGCCGCAGCTCCGACGATGTGTCGAGCGCGCGGCGGATCGTGATGCCGATCGTGAACGGCACCATTTTGGCAATACGGTCGGTTTCGGCATACGGCACGTCCAAAGCGCGGGCCACATCGCGGATGCAGGCCCTTGCGGCCAGCGTGCCGAAGGTGATCACCTGGGAAACCCGGTCCTGGCCATACTTTTCTGTGACATATTCAATCACTTCCGGCCGGCGTTCGTAACAAAAATCAATGTCAAAGTCCGGCATGCTGACCCGTTCGCTGTTGAGAAAACGCTCGAAAATCAACGAGTATTGCAGCGGATCGATGTTTGTGATGCCGAGGCACCAGGCGGCCAGAGAACCGGCTCCGGAGCCGCGGCCGGGGCCGACCATGATCTCGCGGCTGCGCGCGAAGCGGATAAAATCCCAGACGATCAGGTAGTAATCGGTATATTTCATCTGATTGATGACTGAGAGCTCATATTCCAGGCGCCGTTCGTACTCCTGGCGCGGCAGCTGGCGCGGCAGTTCGAAGCGTTTCTGCAGCCCTTCCTGGCAGAGCCGGCGCAAATAATCCTCATTATTCACACCCGCCGGCGTGTCAAAAGCCGGCAGATGAATTTTATCAAATTCCAGGGTCACCGTGCAGCGTTCGGCGATCCGTACGGCATTCTCCAGGGCTTGCGGCACAGCGGCAAAGGCTTCCGCCATCTCCTCCGCTGATTTCAAGTAGAATGCCTCCGTTTCAAAACGCAGGCGGTCGCCGTCGCTCATCCGCTTGCCAGTTTGCATGCAGAGCAGGACTTCATGCGCTTTGGCATCCTCCTGCTTCAGGTAATGGCAATCGTTGGTGGCGACCAGCGGGATACCGGTTGACTGACTGATCCGGATCAAAGCGCTGTTGACCAGGTTCTGGGTGGGGATCCCATTCGACTGCAGCTCAAGAAAAAAATTGCCGCGGCCGAACAGGCGGTCATAGTGCAGGGCCAGCGCGGCAGCTCCTTCGAGGTCCTGCTGCATGATCAGCTGGGGAATCTCCCCGCCCAGGCAGGCGGAAAGACCGATCAGGCCTTCGCTGTAACGGGCGAGCAATTCCCGGTCAATGCGCGGCCGGTAATAAAATCCGTCGGTAAAGCCGATCGAAACCAGTTTCATCAGGTTGCGATACCCAGTATTGTTCTCCGCCAGCAAAATCAAATGCGCTGGTTCCTTGTCCAGTCCCGCCTCTTTGTCCAGATGGCTGCGCGGAGCCAGATAAACCTCGCAGCCGAGGATCGGTTTGATGTTTTTGCTGATCAGGGCATTATAGAAATCGATGACACCGTACATGACCCCGTGGTCCGTAATCGCACACGCCTGCATGCCCAGCTCAGCCAGGCGTCCAGGCAGGTCGCGGATCCTGATCGCCCCGTCCAGCAGACTGTACTCCGTATGCAGGTGCAAATGCGTGAAAGCGGTCACAGCCATGGCACCCGCCTCACAATTTGGACTGCAGGCGGTTCTCGACCAGTCTGCGCAATTCGGACAGGCGCCGGTCGCAATCCTCCTGGCTTTTTCCGTACACGCCGTAATAAACTTTGAGTTTGGGTTCGGTTCCGGAAGGCCGGACGCCAAACCAGTCCAGATCCGGCAGCTCGTATATCAGAACATCGGATTCGTCCAGGTGCAGCGGCTCGGTCTTTCCGGTCTGCAGATCCAGCCGTTCACGCAGCAAATAGTCCCGGATTACCCGGACCGGAATGCCTTCGATTCCCTGGCTCTTTTCCTGGCGCAAAGCCTGCATGCAGGACTTGATGCGCTCGATTCCCTCCTTGCCCTCGAGGGTGATCGCCAGGGTCCATTCACCGGCGAAGCCAAAACGCTGATACAGGTCCTGCAGCAAATCATAGAGCGTCAGACTGCGGTCGCGGGCGCCGGCTGCCATCTCGGCGATCAGCATGCTGGTGACGACAGCGTCCTTGTCCCGCACATTGCGGCCGGCCAGATAACCAAAACTTTCTTCAAAACCAAACTGGAAATGCATGTCGCCGCATTCATCGTGTTCCTTGATCAGTTCAGCGATGAACTTGAAACCGGTCAGGCATTCAAACAGCGTCACGCCGTAATATGCGGCAATCCGGCGCGTCAGTTTGGAGGAAACAATGCTGGTGATGACGAAGGACTTCTCCGGCAGCGTGCCGGCCGAATTGCGGGCAGCCAGAATATAGTCCATCAGCAGGATGCCGATCTGATTGCCGCTCAAGACGATGTAGTCGCCGGTGCGGGTTCGCACACAGAGTCCGGTCCGGTCGGCATCCGGATCGGTGGCGATGACCAGGTCGGCGCCTTCCTTTTCCGCCAGGCGGATCGCCAGGTCCAGCGCCGCCCGTTCTTCCGGATTCGGATAAGGTGCGGTCGTAAAATCCGGATCCGGCAATTCCTGTTCCGGCACGACCATAACATTTTCGAAACCAATCCGCTTCAGAATCTGCCGGACCGGCTTATTGCCGGCGCCATGCAGCGGCGTATAAACAATTTTCATGTCCTTCTGGCGCCGGACTGCATCCGGGTTGATGGAAAGCTGCATCAGCATGTCGAAGTAGGCAGCGTCCAGTTCCGCCCCGAACTCGGTCAGCAGACCGCTCTGCCTCACGGCAGCCTCGTCCGGCCAGGTCAGGCGGGCTATATCGGCAATGGCGTTCATCGAGTTGATGACTTCGGCCGCGGCGTCCGGCGGCAATTGGCCGCCGTCTTCGCCGTATGCTTTGTATCCGTTGTATTTGGCCGGATTATGGCTGGCGGTGATCATGACGCCGCCCGCGGCATGAAAGCGGCGAATCGCAAAAGACAGGATCGGCACCGGGCGAATTTCATCCGACAGGTAGACCCGGATGCCGTGGCCGGCAAAAATCAGGGCGGTCAACAGCGCAAACTCATGGGAAAACCAGCGCGAATCATAGGAGATCACCATGCCGCGCTGTCGCGTTTCTTCGCCCTGGCCGGCCAGAAAGCGGGCAAATCCTTCGGAAGCCCGGGCGACGGTATAGCGGTTCATCCGGTTGGTGCCGGCGCCGATGATCCCGCGCAGGCCGGCTGTGCCGAATTCCAGATCCATATAGAAGCGATCCTCGATCTCGGCCGGATCATCCCGGATCGCCAGCAACTCATCTCGGGTAGCGGCGTCAAAAGCCGGATCTGTCGTCCAGACCTGATAAAGGTCCTGTGTTCGTGTCATCGGACACCTCCTGGAACACTGTTTCGTTTAAGCCTAAGCGGCTTTGCCTCGCCGCAAGATCCATTATACCTTAATAAGCAGGTAAACAGCCAGCGGATCTCATGTCAGCTTGCCCCGAACCAGGACGACCAGGTCGCGCAAGCGGGCTGCATCCTCGAACGCCAGCTTGCGGGCTGCCTCTTTCATTTCTTTCTCCAGGCGTGCGGCCATCCTGGCCAATTCAGGCTGGCTCAGGCGATCCAGGCGGTTGGTCAGAACATCGTCAGCCGCGGTGTCCGGCAGGCCGGCTTCGGCCGCAGCGTCGACCACGGTGTCGATAACATCGCGGATTTCTTTGTGAACGCTGACCGGTGTAATGCCGTTCGCTTCGTTGTAAGCCTGCTGGATGGCCCGGCGGCGGTTGGTTTCGGCCACGGCCTGGTGCATGGATTCAGTGATCGAGTCAGCGTACATGATCACCTGTCCGTTCACATTGCGCGCTGCCCGGCCGATGATCTGAACCAGGGAAGTCGTCGAGCGCAGGAAACCTTCTTTATCGGCGTCCAGGATGGCGATCAGGGATACTTCCGGCAGGTCGAGACCTTCGCGCAGCAGATTGATGCCGATCAGGACATCAAACTCGCCGTGGCGAAGGTCGCGCAGGATCTTCATCCTTTCGACAGTCTCAATGTCTGAATGCAGGTATTTGACCCGCAATCCCTCGTCTTTCAGGAAAACCGTCATATCTTCCGCCATCTTCTTGGTCAGGGTCAGAATCAGGGCGCGTTCCCCCTGCCTGATCGTCGCGGCAATTTCGGCCAACAGATCCTCGATCTGGCCTTCGACCGGCCGGATCGAAATCTGCGGATCAATCAGCCCGGTCGGCCGGATGATCTGTTCGACGACGCGGCCGCCGGCCTTTC
>DOFA01000053.1 GCA_003532195.1 Clostridiales bacterium | reverse complement strand
CCTGCACCGCCAAAAAATATGAGGCCGCGCGGCCGGAAATGCGGATCGACGGACGTTATCCAGACGTTGATGCTGTCCTGACAACCCGGGAACTTGGCCGGATGCTGCGCCAGGCCGGCATCGATTTTGCCCAGTTAGCGGAAGAGCAATACGACGACCCGTTTGGATTAACCACCGGCGCAGGGGTGATCTTCGGTTCAACCGGCGGGGTAATGGAAGCCGCTTTACGGACTGTATACGAAAAAGTAACCGGGAAAACGCTCCATTCGCTGGATTTCTACGCAGTTCGCGGACTTGCGGGGATCAAGGAGGCGGAAGTTGATTTAAACGGCCTGGCCGTCAAGGTTGCTGTGGCTCATACCTTGTCCAATGCGGCAAAAATCCTCGACAAGATCAGGGACGGCACATGCAAATATCACTTCATTGAAGTCATGGCCTGCCCTGGAGGCTGTATCGGCGGCGGCGGACAACCCTATCATACCACCAACGACCTGCGGCTTAAGCGCATCGCTGCCATATACCAGGCAGACAAGAAGATGCCGCTGCGCAAATCCCATCAGAATCCGGCTATCCTGAAACTCTATGAAAACTATCTGGGGAAACCCTTATCCGAAAAATCGCATCATCTGCTGCATACCACCTACAAAAACAGAAACCGGTGATAATTCATGCTCAGCGCCCGTCCCATTCCAGCGCCGGCGTCCAGTAGATATTGTTGTAAATATCAGTGAGACGGTAGGTGACCAGGCAGCGGTCGTCGCCAATCAGGACATTGCTGACCGTGAGGGCACCGTCGGCGATCATCGGCTCGCCAAGATAGTAACTGTCGAGAAATACTTCGTCGTAGCTGTAGAAATCACACAGGAAGTCGATCTGGTCGCCTTCGGCGATCGGAGTCAAGCCCTTGGGCACAACACCGGCTGCATCGGCATAGATCGCCCGGGCGCCGCAAACGACGCCATAGGGAAATTCGCTGTCGAATTTGATGATGATATCGACCCGGCGGTCGTTAAGCAAAGCCGGAACTCGCCCGCTCATCGACCACCCGCTGCCGTCGTCTTCATAACTGTCGACATAGAAAGCGGCGACATGATCGTCGAGTGCCAGCCAGGTGCCGTCAAAATCAATCAGCAGATCCCCGTCACTGTCAAATTCGTAAATATTGTCCAGGCCCAGGTCGATATAGCCCTCACCGTCGTCAAAGAAAACATTGAGCTCGACCGACTGGATCAGGTCCCATTGCTCATCGGACAACTGCAGCACAACCGTTCCGTTCTTGTCGGTCAGCTCGAGATCGCCGGCGTTCAGGTAATTGCGTTCATAATAGCCGGCATTGTCCTGGATCAGGCCGCTGTCGATCCAGTCGCCGGCGCCGCCGGTATACTGGCTGAAATCCGCATTGGCGAAAAACAGGTTCCAGGCCGTCGACCACAGGCTGTCCGCCGTCCCGCCGCCGGTCAGGGAACTGAACGGGCTGCTGCTGCCGCTGGTTGTGATCTGCCCGCCAACCGCCAGGTTGGCAAATTTTCTGATCAGCGAGTTGTATTCATCACTCATGCCGATTTGATCGTAAATTTTCAGCATCGATGATAAATTCTTCAGTTCGTCGTATGGGAAATAAATGGACAGGCCGTTGGCCTGGCTGATATTGGCCGATGTACGGTTGTAGCAGATGCAATCCTGCAAGGTGCCGACTAATTGACGGGCCGATACTGAATCGATATTTTCCGCCAGGTCGATGAGATCGACCTGGTCAAAACCTGAACGGCCGAATTCCCTGGCGTCGCCGCGGGCATTGGCAATCAGCCGGTAATCGGCGTCGAGCTGGGCGTCGGCTGATTTGGCGAAGGCGCGGAAATCATTGTCGACGCTGTTGTTCAAGGCGACCAGGTCAACAACGGAAAGAGTGGCGGTCTGGCTGGGAACATCAGCCCGGCACTTGGCGATGTAGTCGTCGACGATCAGTTTACCGAGTGCCTCGGTTGCCATCGAAGGGTTGGCTGACAGTTTGCTGATCCAGTTGGTATAGTACCAGCCGATGCCAGGCTCGGTTTCCTCGGACGCGATCATGTAATCAGCCCGGTAATTGAGCATGTAAGCTGTTTCCAGCGTCGCCATCAGACAGGCGTCAAAGCCGACGAAATCAAAGTCGACGCCGGCATTTTCCAGCGCGGCGTAGATCTGGCTGACCGGCATCGACCCCCAGGCGGGGAACAGCTGGTCATAGCCAAAACCGCCCAGCGAGCCGCTGCCATGGTCCCACAGGATCAGGCCGTAGCGGTTGGCCGGGAATTCATCGGCGCAGTATGAAATAAAATCGGTCAGCGTTTGCGGGTCGGTCATCGGTTTTTTACCGACATTCTTGTCCAGCGCCGCCAACCCGTCAGCGGTCACCTGGTAGCGCTGGTTAGTCGTGTTGCTGATAACGCTGTTTTTCCATTTTTTAGCTCCGCCGGTCTCGATGATAATGTTCAGGTTATCGCCGATGTCGGCATAGAGCATTTCATTGATATCGGCCGTGGCCATGCCGGCGTCGGTCTCCAGATCGGAGCCGCACATATAGACCATGATCGTGAAAACATCGCGGCCGCCGCCCAGGATTTTGGTACGCGCGGTTCGCGGCGCCATTATGCCGGGGGCAGGGGAGACCGCGGCTCCGGTTTGGCTGGCGAGGGTTGTCGAGCTGCCGGGGGCGGAAGTCCATCGGGTTGTCCCGGTAGGTTCCCCAGTCTGGCCGGTGCAGGTGCGGATGATGAAGAATAACACAACCGCGCCGATGAGGACCAGCAGCGTTTTGCCGGAAAGCAGGCTGCAGCCGCGCGGCGCGCGACCTCCCGATAAGCCGGGGCCGCGGGATCCGCCGTCGCCTGTCCCGCCGCCAATCGGCCCGCCGCCACCCGCCCGGCGGTCCTGGTAGCCGCCCGACTGGCCGACCGGTCGTCCGCCGCTGCCCAGGCCGGAACCGCGCCGGAAAACACCGCCGCCGGACGCCGGGCCGCTAACCCTCTTTTTCCTTGAATTGCCGCCGCTTGGCCTGTCGATGAAGAACACCCCCCGCTCTGCGTGAACCTGCTCTGTTATGAGTAAAGCCAGATATTTCTATTATACGCCGAAAATGAACACTGAATAATACGATCATTAGCTCTTGCCCAACTTGTGATTTTAAGATGATAAAATAGTTGGGTATAATAAATCAGAAATGAAATCGGTGATGCTAGAGCTTCCCGAATATTGAAGGCGGAAGGTATATCGTCCGAAAAATACTGTAAATCTGTTTGCCGGTTGCGGCCGATTTCAACTAGTTTTGTCGTTTTAACCAAAGAATATATGGCCATGCAACCTTTTTCAGTCTGTTTTGACCATAAACGGCCAGGCAAACTAGTCAATAATGAGATCAAAACATCAAAAGATTGCCGTATACGGACGCAGCTTCAGCGTTTATGATAAAAAGTACAAGCTGATCATTTGAATATTACTGTGCGAGGTGAAAGCCTGATGATACAGAAAATTCCGCTTTGGCGGCAGGCCGGTTTCAGACTGTTCCTGATGGTGCTTCCATTTTTAGTCCTGGTGTTTATTTTAGCCTATTTGCCGCTCTATGGCTGGGTTTATGCCTTTTTTGACTACAAGCCGGGTATGACCTTCGCGGAAATGCCATATGCCGGGCTCAAGTATTTTAAAAAACTGGTTCAGGACAAGTATGCCATCCTGGATATTTTCCGGGTCCTGAAGAATACTTTTGCTATGAATTTTCTGGGCTATCTCTTTTCGCCTTTGGCTATGCTGTTTGCGATTTTCCTGTCGGAGATCCGGAGCCGGAAATACCAGAAAACTATTCAGACGGTCACGACGTTTCCGCATTTTATCAGCTGGGTGCTGGTCTATGCTATGGCTTTCGCGATGTTTTCGGTCAACGACGGACTGGTCAACAAGATTGTGCTCCGGCTTGGTCTCATCGATAAAGGCATCAACTTCCTGATCAATCCAGACTATTCCTGGCTGAAGATGACGCTCTGGCAGCTCTGGAAAGGCCTGGGCTGGTCCGCGATCATCTACTTTGCCGCACTCAGCGGCATCGACCCCGAGCTCTACCAGTCCGCCATGATCGATGGCGCCGGCCGCTCGCGCATGATCTGGCATATCACGATCCCGCAGCTGATGCCGACCTATTTTGTGTTACTGATCCTCTCAATCGCCAGTTTCCTGAGCACCGGCATGGAATGCTACTATATTTTCTCCAATCCGATGAACAAGGCTTATCTTGAAGTCCTCGACCTCTATGTATATAACCAGGGCATCGCAGGATACAACTATCCCTATTCGATTGCCGTCGGCATGTTGAAGTCTCTGGTCAGCATTGTGCTGCTTTTCTCAGCCAATAAACTTTCTGTTGTCATCCGCCAGGAAGGAATCGTGTAGGAAGGAGGCCGTTATCGTGGCCAAACGCATATCTCCCCAGGAAAAATCGTTCCAGATCATCACGGGCACCATTTACGCTTTATTTGCCTTGATCTGTTTTGTGCCCTTCTATTACATTTTCATCATTTCAATTTCCGACAACCATCAGGTTAGCACCGGCCATATCCTGCTCTATCCGATCGGCATTCATATTACAAATTACATCAATGTCTTCAAACTGCGGGGATTTCCCGACGCCACGCTGATCTCTGTTTCCCGCTCTGTGCTGGGTACGGTTCTGAACGTCGTGACGTCAGCCTTTCTTGGCTATGCTTTTACCAAACGGGAAATGTGGCATCGCGCCTTCTGGTATCGCTACCTGATGATCATCATGTATTTTAGCGCCGGCTTGATTCCGGTCTACCTCAACTACCGCAACCTGCACCTGACAAACACTTTCTGGATCTACATTGTTGGATTCATCAGCCCGTTCAATATCATTTTATGCAAGACTTTTATCGAAAGCCTGCCGCTGTCCCTGGAAGAATCAGCAAAACTGGACGGTGCCGGATATGTCAAAGTTTTCCGGCATATCATCTTTCCGCTGTCCAAACCGATCGTGGCTACCATCGCCGTTTTCACCGCTGTCGGACATTGGAATTCCTACATTGACACGTTGCTTTACGTTCAGAATTCCAAGCTTTATACGTTGCAGTTCGTTTTGTACAATTACCTGCAGTCGGCGCAAGCGCTGGCGAACATCATGAAGGAGAGCGCCTCCGCTTATACTGGCACTGAAATGACCTACCTGGTGTCCGCCACGTCGGTGAAAATGACCGTGACGATCGTGGTCACGCTTCCGGTCTTGTTCGTCTATCCGTTTTTCCAGCGATTTTTTGTCAAAGGCTTGATTTTAGGAGCAATTAAGGGGTAAATCGGCCGAACCCTTTAATGATAGAAACAGATCCAACCGTTTACTGACTCAAGGCAAACGCTAATAAGGAGGAATCAATCATGTATAAATCGATTCGCTTTCCAGCTTTTATACTGGTTATCATTTTGCTGGCCGCAATTCTGGCCGCTTGCACGACACCCGAAGTCACAACAGGAACCACTGGCGCCGCCACAACAGCAACCAGCGCGACGACGACAGCAAAAACATCGCGGGAATTGATTACCCTGAACTGGTACGCCGGAAATACCAACGCGTCTCCCGGACTCCAGGAAAACATGTACTGGACCAAGATTCTGGAAGAAGACCTGGGCATCAAACTGAATGTCATCAGCGGCACCGACGAGATCATCAACGCCTATATTGCGTCCGGCGACCTGCCGGACATGGGCCTGATCTACAAGTCGGACGATTTCCAGAATGCTTACAATGCCGATTTACTGGTCAACTTTGACGACTATATCGACCTGATTCCCAGCGTTCTGGTCAATTATCCGGCCGGCAGCCTGCAGTTCCAGCGCGACCGGTATGCGGACGGCGGCTTGCACAGTCTGCCGAGTGGTGCGCAGACGGTTTTCAAGACCTATGGCGGCTCGGAATACTACATGCGCGTCGATTTCCCCTACTATCTTGAATATGTGGAAGCCAACGGCGAACCGGAGTTGAAAGACTATGAAGATTTCCTGCCAATTCTCAAGTCCATCCAGGATGCTCACCCGACCAACGACGACGGTCAGGCAGCTTATGGCATGTCGATCTTCGCCGAATGGGACGGCAGCACAGTGGGTTACGGTGACTGGATTTCCGAGCAGTATGGTGTCATCTATAAAGATTTCGCGGAAATCGACATGGATTCCCTGACCTACCAATCTATCTTTGACGATGACAGCGTTTACAAACGGACCCTGAAGCTCCTTTATGATGCCAACCAGCTGGGAATTCTCGATCCCGACTCGATGACCCAGACCTGGAACGATTACATGGCCAAGGTCGATGCCCGCCGGATCTATTCGACCTATTGCTTCTACGCCAACGATTTTACCCGGTGCCTGCCCTATGTGAATTTGAACACGGTTGACTACACCGGCCCCGCTTACCTGGGCAATGGCAGCGGCTCCTGGGGCTTCTACATCAGCGCAAACAGCGATTATGTCGAGCGGTGCTGCGAGTTTTTCAACTACGTTATCAACGAAGACAACTGGTGGCGCCTGAAGTTCGGCAACCAAGGCGAATTCTGGGACATTAACAGCGACGGCCAGGTCTATGTCACGGAAAAAGGCCAGAACATGGAAAAGGACTCGACTGTCCTGTTCGAAGACGGCGGCAGTCTAATCCTGAACAGTGCTATCTGCAACTGGAACACCCGGTTTATCGACTGGTGCGTCGTCAACAAGACTTACGGCGCCAACTACAGCACAGCCTCCTGGCCGACCCGGGACGTGTCGATGAAGACAGACAACCAGAAAATATGGGTAACCTATATCTCTGACAAG
>DOFA01000012.1 GCA_003532195.1 Clostridiales bacterium | reverse complement strand
AAATCGCCATATTGGCAGTGGGCGGTCTCCCGCCATTCCTGCATCCACGCCGCAAGCTTCGGAAAATCGAAATCCGGAGCAAAGACGTTTTCGCAGCCATGGTACGACAGAAGCAGTGAACTGCGATGATAGGTGATATCCTTCTGGTCACCGGGCTGATTCATCGAGCCGAAGAAAGGCAGCCACTGGAACAGGGTGTGGTGCATGCCCTGCTTGGGCGTCAGATTGGCGTACGAGTAATCTGTTTTGTGCAGCGGCAGCGCGCGCCGCATCGTCTCCAGGTCGTTGCGCCGGCCGCCCGAGGCGCAGCTGTCGATGATGATTCCGGGATTGGCAGCCAGGATGTCGTCCCAGAATTTCAGATAGCCGGTGCAGTGATGGTTCTCGCGAATGCCCCGCCTGTCCTCCGCCTCTCCGGCTTGCCAATATGGAAGCGGCCGGATGTTGTGATCCTGGCGATACAGGTCGATCGCTTCGCTCTTGATCAAATCGTTGAAGCGCCGGGTGATCCACTCGCGGGCTTCGTTATTGCCAAGATCCAGAACTTTCCCTTGCAGCAGCCATTCCGGATGATCCTTGGCCAGTTCGGTATCCGGCTCAACCCGTTCGGGTTCGAACCAGACCATGGTTTTGACTCCCCGTTCATGCACATAGTCGCTGATCGCCCGCAAGCCGTTGGGGAAGCGGCGAAGATCGGGTTTCCAGGTTCCGGTGGTTCCCCAGCTATGGGTGTCGCCGAGATCATACCAGCCGGCATCCATCCAAAGATAGTCAAATGCGATCCCGTTGTCAAAAAAGAAGTCGGCATATTGTTTCTGGTTTTCTTCGGTGGCATCTTCCATTTCATGGAAAATGCGGCCGCTGTAATTGGCGTAGAAGGGTTTGATCAATTCGCCGTTGACCCTGGGCATGTTGAAATCGATGAACCAGCGGCGCCACAGGTTTTGCGCGCGCACAGGGTCGGTCCCGTCGAAGGGCATGAGCACGATCATCGGCGTGCGGATTTTTTCACCGGGCAGCAGTTTGGCGTGAAAATCCTGCTGTTTCGCGATCACCCGCAAACCGTCCAGATAATGATTGCTGGCGCTGACCGGCTGGAAAGCCGTTTCCCATTGGCCCTGCCAGCTGACCACAAAAATCAGGCTCTTCTTGTTGCCCTGGATGCGATAATAGGGAAAGGCCTCATTAGTCGGGTTGCCTCCCTCTGAATGCAAGGTCAGTGCGACATCCTCATAAAACAGGTGTTCCAGGGGTTCATAGCTGCCTGGCGAACAAAAATCGCCTTTGAAATGATAGAGGATCACCCGCGGATTAGGCCGGGGTTTGGTCAGGTCCGGATCGGGAATCAGCACTTCGGCGTCAACGGCCCGGATATCGCTGAGGACCGGGGAATCCGCTTCGCCGGTATTTTCAAACCATAGCGTCCACTCCAGCGCCGCGTATTTGTGATTTTGCACGGCAAGGCCGGTTACCTGCAGGCCGGTTGCCGGGTCATGCAAGATCGTGGTGAACTCGGTGCGATCTGCATCGAGCTGGCGGGTTTGGCTGGAGAATTGCCAGCCGGCTGCGCGGGAGGCAATCCGCCGTCCGCCGTAAAGAAAAGAATAGGGCAATTTATCCGGATTGAGCAGGTTCTCCTTAAGCCAAAGATCGGCTTGTTCCAGTTCACTGGTTGTTGCGGCGTAATTGCTTTTCATGTCATTTTTGCTCCTTATTCCGGCTCTGCCACGGCAAAGTATTTTTGTATTCTCGGTTCTCAAGCAATAAATACTGACATCATAGATTCTTCATTTATTTTTTTCGTCAATAGCTGTTCCGGTAACTGGACAGATTGCTTTGCATGACCAGCTGCGGTGTCATCAATTTCGTGCAATCTTCCTTCTTGCGGCTGCCGGTCAGGTATTCAAACAGGTAATGGAGACTTTTTCGGCCGTATTCATATTGGTCCTGGAATAGTGTGGCACTTAAGGATCCGGCTTCCAGCTTTTCTGCCAGGGCTGGATACAAGTCATGGCCGATGATCTTGACTTCGCCTTTCCGGCCATGATCCTCATACCATTGGCAGACCCCAACCGAATTATACGAGGCAACATAGATGCCAGCCATATCTGGCCAATCGCGATTCAAGTTATCGGTCAGGTAATAGGCGACATCCTTGTCATCATTTGTTTCAAAAACACCTCCTACCCGCAAATTCATTTTTTTGGCTTGACGCATAAACCCATCAACGCAGCGGCTGTGGACTTTGAGCTCTTTGGTACCAACAAGGATCATGACCGGCCGGCTGACCGGAATGGTCATCTGCAAAAATTGGGCAGCCATGGCGCCGGTAATTTCCGAATTCAGCCGGATGGTCCCCAGGGCATCCGGAGAATTGCCTTCAGAAACAATATAGATAAAGGGAATTCCTTGTTTGGCGATTTGGTGTAAACGATTCTGGTATAGATCTTCATGACGGCTGGCAAACAAAATAAAACCCTGGATTCTCTGAGTCGGTTCAACCAGCTGCCTCAGATAATCGTCGACCTGATCAGCTGCGTTTAAATTGGTGTAGCTTAACAGTTTTATATTGACTCGAAAATCGGCCAGCTCTTCAGCAGCCCGATGAAATCCTTCCTCAAGGTATAAAATGAATTCCCGCGGCAATGCCGGATAAATGACTGCAAGATTCATTTCATTGCTTGCCATAGCCCGCGCAGTTCGGTTGGGCTTATAACCCATCTGCTGCGCAGCATTCAAAACCGCCTGCCGGGTGTCCTCGCTGATCCGGGCTTGATTGTTGATGGCCTTGGCGACTGTTGTGACAGAAACACCAACCTGGCTGGCGATATCTTTAATTGTGACACGCTTGGTCATGTCAATCCCCCCGGCGATTGTTCTGATTCTGTAATTGAAGACAGATGTAATGAGGTAACGTTACACCTTTATTTATATTACATCTTTGATAAGCATTCGTCTATATTAAATATACGTCAATCGGCCGCGTTAAGATTACCTTCCATTTTTACGTTCAGAAGTACACTATCATTTCGATCGGACCCTGATAAGGCTCAAAGGTCCGGTTGATATAGGCCGTATAAAACAGGCGTCAAGGCAGCACCCGGGTCGTCGTGACGCGGAACGCATCCAGGGCCCGGATAAAGCCTTCGGCATATTTGACGCCGCTCTGCATGCCGCGGAAGCGGGCGATGATGGAGGCATTTTCGAAAAATTTATCGCCGCCCGCATCGTTTTCCTGAAAATTGTCGCTCATCCATTGGATCTGGCTGCGGTGGGTACCGAGCATCTTCAATTTAACATCCATGAAATCAGTAATATCGACATAATCGGTCGGGATAAACCGCAGCCCGTGCGCCGTTTCGAAATAGAAAATTTTGGGGATAACCTCATAAGGCGGATTGGGCGTTTTCAAATGGGCAATCGGAATCATCACGGCAATGTCGTTGATGATCTTGCTGGTCAGTTCGTGGTCGGGATTATAGTCCTCCGGGTTGTGGGTCAAAATGACGTCAGCCCGGCAATAGCGGACCAGGTCGATGAATTTGAGCCGCGCCGCCCGGTCTTCAAAAAACATTTCATCGTCGTAATCCAGGCAAATATACTCCGCGCCGATCAGGGCGGCGCTGGCTTTGGCTTCGGCTTTGCGGATGGCGGCAATCTCCTCCATGGTATGATGGGCTGAGCCAATGTTCCCGTTGGTGGCTGTGGCGACAAAAACTTTATGCCCCTGGCTGGCGTATCTGGCCAGGGTCCCCGCACAACCATATTCAATGTCGTCGGGATGGGCGCCGATTGCCAAAATATTCATCAATCGTCATCTCCTTTTTTAATTCCGCATGATCCGTGTTATATCACAGATTGGCTGCGATTTGGGCGATCTTCTCGGCTGTTTGGATTATTTCCTCGTTTTCAGACAGGATGTTGATGCCAAAACCGGCGCCCAGGCCCTTATCCACGACACCGATGCTGATATTGACCGCGCGTTCGAGGATGTCGTCCGTCTGCGGCAGCATGTGCGCGTAGTAATTGATCTCCTGGCCGTATTCCGAACAGACATAAGGGCAGTTGTAAGCGGTTGTGGTTTTTTTATCGAGGATCTGCTCCATGTTGTTGTAGACGTGCCAGCCGGAATGCGCCAGAGTCTTGCCGCCGACCGCGGCGCTGAAGGCATCGGCTTTGGCTTTGGTCGGGAACAGCAGCGTCAGCAGCGTCGCGCATTCGCCTTCAGCATCATTGATCCGGCGGAAACCCAGGCCGGGAATGCCGGCGAGCCGGTCTTTGAGCAGCTTCTTGCTGGCGCGCAGGCGCTCCAGGATACGGTCGATCTTGCGCAGCTGGGCCAGCGCAACCGCGCCGGTCAGCTCATTCATCCGCATGTTCATGCCGACGATGCTGCGGTTGCCGATTTCGACGCCCGTGCGCTGCGGCTTGTGCCCCTGGTCATGGAAACCGAATGCCCGCTCGTACAGATTTTTGTCGCTGGTGACGACCATGCCGCCGTCGCCGGCGCTGATCGTCTTGAAGACATTCAGGGAAAAGGCGCTGATATCGCCGAAAGTGCCGGCTTTTTTCCCATGGTATTCCGCACCCGCAGCCTGGCAGCAGTCCTCGATGACCAAGAGCCGGTGTTCCCGGGCAATTTCCATGATCGCGTCCATA
>DOFA01000111.1:3665-11701 GCA_003532195.1 Clostridiales bacterium | reverse complement strand
CGCCGGAAAGCGATATAACAGTCAGCGAAGGAAAAGTGCTCAGCGCTTACTTGAAATCGGGCGGCAGCATGCTGGTCATCGCCGGCTTCAGCAACACCAGATACACGAACCTGAACACGCTGCTGACCGAATTCAACATTGAAATCAGCAACGACAAAGTCCGTGAAGGCAATAAGAATTACCGTTACAATGATGTGCCTTATACGATCCGTGGTATCGCGCCCGCCAGCACGATTTCGTCGACCGCGGTCGATGGATTCACGCTCGCGGACAATGTGCGCGGTATCAACGAGTTGAAAATCGCCAAAGAATGGATCAAAGTCGAACCGGTCCTGACGACATCCGATCAGGGCATCGCGGAAATCGGCGGCGATGCGGACCAATCTTCCGCCGCCGGCACCCAGAACATCGGCTTGATGTGCGAAAACAGCGGCTGGGTGGACAGCACCACCGTCACGCAGACGGCCAAGGTCATCGTGGTCGGCAGCAGCAGTCTGTTCGCCGATACCTATGTGCAGTACACCAATCAGCTCTATAACGCTGCGCTTTTCTATTACGGCATCCAATGGCTGTCCAACACGACAGAAGAGGAAAGCCTGTATATTAAAGCCAAAGAAGTGACCTCCTATTATGTAAACGCAAGCAAGACCAGCGTCAACGTCTTCACCGCAGTCGTCGTCATGGTTATTCTGCCCGGCATCCTGCTCCTGGCGGCGCTGCTTGTCTACCGCAAGCGTAAGCACCTGTAAGCGGGACGGAGGCAAAGAACATGAAAAAACAATGGCGCCTGATCATTATTTCCGCNNGTGGTGCTGATTCTGGCCTGGGTGGCCGGATCGCTCGCCGGGATCGGCAAACCTGCGGAGACGACCGCGACAACGACTAAAGCGAAGTACGAGGCCGTCTTTCAAGCCGAGAAGGAAGATATCAGCAAGATTACAATCGGCAGCGGCAGCGACAGCATTACCTTGCTCTCGGAACCCGGCAAGGACGAAGACGGCAAGGATATACTCGTCTGGTATGTCCAGGGCAGGAAAGATTACCCTTTTTCCGAGGATGTGATCTCTGATGTGGTCAGCCTGGCGTCCCTGGTTTATGCCAGCAATGAAATCAAAACCGGCGAGACCGACCTTGCGCCCTATGGCTTGGACGAACCTCAGGCAACCTTGAGCGTCACCTTAAAATCCGGCGGGAAGAACGTCATTATTTTCGGTGATGAAATCATATCCGGTTATTATAATTATGTCACGCTGGAAGGATCCGGACGTATCTGCACGGTGGCCAGCACATCGATGGAAAAGGCCCGGTACACGCTGCTGGACCTGCTCGGAGATTCCCTGGCGCTTGGCATCAGCGAATATGACCTGACCAGAATCACCTTTGANNGTTTCAGATATCTCTGCTGAAGGTGATGTCGAAGCAGGGACGGCTTATCTGGATTTTACGATCCTCGAACCGATCAAGCGCAGCGGCAGCTCGAACAACCTGACGACCATGGTCGGGGAAGCCATTGCCATTACACCCGCGGAATTCGTGGAAATCGACCCGCAGGACCTTGCGCAATATGGCCTGGACGAGCCGCAATACCAGTTCATCCTCGAGACGGCTGAGAAGACGGTGACGATCAAGATCGGCGATTCCGCCGGAAGCGGCTTCTACTATGCGATTTGCGACACGGTACCGGCTGTCTTCAAGCTTGCGACATCGGCATTTTCGACGATCGACATGAAGTTTACCGATATGATCGACCGTTTCGTCGCCCTGGAAAGCATTTGGACTGTCGACAAGATCGAAGCTGACCTGCTGGGTACGAAATTTACGACAGAAATCAAAATGACCAAAGACCAGAAAGCCGATGATGAGGAAGTCGTTTTCACTCTGGACGGCGAGAATGCCAAGATTTTCAGTCAATCTGACAAGAGCTTGTACAGCCAATTCTATCAGCGCATCATCAGCCTGGTCATCGCCGGCCTGGATACCGAAGCGGCTCCGGTCAACAACCATCAGAACAGCCTGACCTATTTTATCAAGGCGGATCCCGAGAATGATGTCGCAGCCCATACGAAAGTGATTGAATTCACGAAGCGCGACGATTATACTTATTATGTCTTCATCGATGGAACCTATACCGGTTTCTTTGTTGACGGCGACGCGGCCTTCACATCCGATAAGGATGGTAATGAAGGAATATTAATTGCCTGCAAGAAATTGAAATATGCGATGGAGCATGCGGTCGACGGCATATTTAATACCGAGGAAGGCTATCAGATAGACTAAATGGATCATCACCAACCCACAAGAACCGCGCAGCGAAGCAGAGCCAGCCTGATCGTTTTGATCGTGCTGGCTTTCCTGCTGCTTGCTGCTGCCGCAGTTCTGGTTGCCAGTCTGCCGGATGACGCGGCCGGGCAGCTGGCGACTGCCGAAACGACCGACGACGGATTGGACAAAACCGGATTTGCCTGTTCGGCCAGCGAAGCCCAGCTGCTTTATCCGTTTGGCGCCGGCGTCATGAAACTAAGCGGAACTCAGGTCTCGTTTTTGGATATTACGGGCCATGAGCAATTCGCAGCCGACGCGAGTTTTACCAATCCGTTCGCAGTCCAGACCGAGACTTTGTTTTTAGCGGCCGACCGCGACGGGTATTCGTATATTCTCTTCGATACCGCCGGCGAGCGCAGGAGGGGGACGCTGAAAGAACGGATCGCCGGCGCCAGTGTGAGCGCGGATGGCTATCTGGCCATCATCCAGGACCAAAGCAGCGGCACGGGCATAGTCACCCTGATCGCCCCGGACACCTGCGAAGAGCTGTTCGATTGCTATTTCCCGGAATCGGGGTATGTCCTTTCAGTTTCTTTTCCGCCCGAAGGGGATTGCTTTGATGTCGCCCTGGTCAATACATCAGCATCGGCGGCTCGTCCGATCATCAAGCGTTTCAGCATGACCGGCGAACCTATTGGGCAGAGAATGCCCGACCTGGACGGGCTTTATCCGCTGATCACCTATGACGCCGCCGGGAATCCGGTCATCTGCTGCGCTACCGGATTGGCAGCTTTGACCTATGGCGATGATGACCTGGTCTGGCAGCGCCAGTTCCAGCAGATCCTGGCAGTCCGGCAGTCGAGTGGCGGCTTGTTCGTTCTGGCAGCCGAATCGATTGATGGACCGAGCAGCCTGTACTGCCTGAAATCCGACGGCCAGGACTTGTTCAGCCTGCCGGCCGGGGAAGCACTGGCCGACCTGGACCTGAACGGCAGCTGTGTGGCGGTGAGCGGGGGCACCCGGGTCATCGCCGCGGACAGCCAGACAGGCGAGATCCTCCTGGAACGGGATGTTTCAGCGGAAATCATCCGGATCGGCTTTGCCGGCCGGAAATTATTAACTGTCGTTACCCGTTCGGGCGTGCACGCCCTGACTATACCCTGATACACCCTGTGCTTAAGGAGCGTTTATGGAAACTGACAGTCAGCCGCACCGACGAAGTCGGGCGGAAATACCCGAACAAGATCGTTGGAAGCTGGAAGACATCTTCCCGGCCGATGAGGCCTGGGAAGCGTCGCTAACCGCTGTCGGACCTTTGCTGGAACAGCTTTTGGGATGCCGCGGCCATCTGGCCGAGAGTAAGGACCATCTGCAGCAGGCTTTGCGTTTGTCCAGTCAAGTGCAGCTCGAACTGACCGAACTGCTGACCTATGCGCGGATGCGCCGCGACGAGGACAACGCCTGCGCCCGTTATCAGGAAATGACCGACCGGATCACCGCGGCTTATTATCAGGCCGAAGCTGCCAGCGCCTTCCTGATGCCGGAGATCGCCGGCTTACCGCAAGACCAGGTGCTCGGCTGGCTGGCGGCCGATCCCGGATTAGCCCCCTACTGGCATTTCCTGCTGGACGTGTTCCGAACCCGGCCGCACATCCTGCCGGAAGCAGAGGAAGCGCTCCTTGCGGGGTTCGGCCCGATTGACGAAAGCATTGGCGATATCTTCGCCATGCTGGATAATGTCGATATAAAACTGGGATCGATCGAAGATCCGCAAGGTCAAGCTATTGAACTGACCCACGCCACCTTTGCCCGGCTGCGCGAGCATCCGGACCGTCGTGTGCGCGCAGCGGCCTTTGCCAGGACCCACGAAGCCTATGCCGGTGTTGGCCGCACCCTCGGCGCTCTCTATGCAACCCGGATTAAGGCCGATCTGATGGCCGCAAGAGCCCGCTATTTTCCCAGCAGCCTGGCTGCCGCCCTGTTTCGGAATAATCTTCCGGAAAACCTCTATGCGGTCCTGATTGAAACCGTGCAGGCGAACCGCACCGTACTCGGCCGCTACCTGGATCTGCGCCGTCGCTGCCTGGACCTGGAGGATCTGCATTTTCATGACGCCTATGTGCCGATTGTCAGTCAGCCGGAGCGCAGCTATTCCTTTGCCGAGGCCTGCGACCTGGTTCGCCAGGCCCTGCGGCCGCTCGGTGGCCGTTATCTCGCCGATCTGGAACGCCATCTGGACAGCCGCTGGATCGATGTATATGAGACGCCCGGTAAAACCAGCGGCGCCTATTCCTGGGGCACGTATAAAACGCATCCTTATATTCTGATGAATTATAACGGCACGTTGTCCGATGTTTTCACCCTGGCCCATGAACTTGGGCATAGCCTGCATACCTGGTATTCGAATCAGAGGCCATACCCAGAATCCCATTATCCGATCTTCCTGGCCGAAATCGCTTCGACAGTCAATGAGAACCTCCTGATGCACTTCCTGCTCCAGCGCTGCGACATCACCACTGCCGCCGGCCGGCAGGAAAAAGCTTTCTTGCTCAATCATTTCCTGGAGGAATTCCGGCAGACGGTATTCCGCCAGACCCTGTTTGCTGAATTTGAATGGCAGGCCCACCGGCGGGCGGAAGAAGGCGAGGCCTTGTCATCTGACTGGCTTTGCAGCCTCTATGGTGATCTCCTGCAAAAACTTTACGGCCCGGAGATTGTTCCCGATGATTACATGAAGTGGGAATGGGCCCGCATTCCGCATTTCTACCAGGTGTTCTATGTTTATCAGTATGCCACCGGATTCGCGGCGGCCGTCGCCCTGAGTTCAAGGATCCGCGATGGCGGGCAGCCGGCCGTTGACCGCTATATGGAGTTTCTCGGCGCCGGGGGTTCGGACTATCCGCTGGATATTCTGTCCCGCGCCGGGGTGGACCTGAGCACCCAGGCGCCGATCCAGGCCGCACTGGACCAGTTCGCGGTCAGTCTGGCCGAGATGGCCCGGCTGATCGAGGGGAGGCTTGAAGATGGAAACTGAATTGAAACTGCGCTTCACACATCCGGATGGCCCGGGGCGCCTGCTGGACGACCCCTGGTTTCACCAGCTGGTGATGCCCGATTCATCGGTTGATACCGATATGTTCAGCCGGTATTTCGATACGCCGGACCAGATTCTGACCAGCCGGCAAACATTATTGCGGATCCGTAAAGAGGGCGACAGGAACACTGTGACGGTCAAGCTGGGGGTCAAAGCCGACAATGGCCTGCATCAGAGGCTGGAATGGACGGTTGAGCTGCCTGACGGCGATTGGCCTGCTGAACCGGAAACCGGGCTGGATATCAACTGGTTTCAGAAATATGCTGTCAGTGACGGCGATCCGGACGACCAGCTGCGCATGATCCTGGAAATGATCGAAGGCCGGCCGCTAGTGGAGATATGCCAGGCCCGCTTTATCCGTAAAGCCTATGATGTCGGATTTGGCTCCACGCTGATGGAACTGGCTCTGGACCAGGGCGAAATCAGCGCCGGCAGCCTGGCCGACGCGATCAGTGAACTGGAAGTGGAGCTCAAAGAAGGCGATGTCCGCGACCTGATAGCCTTGGGCGCGGAGCTGATCCGCCGGTATGACCTGGTTCCCGAACCGCAAAGCAAATACTCGCGCTGCCTGGAACTGCTGCGGCAGCAGGGCGGCCTTCATGGCATCTGACAGCCGCGGCTGCCGATGTAAGGTTGCGGTCATCGGCGGCGGCGCCTCGGGTTTGATGGCAGCTATCGCAGCTGCCCGGGAAGCGGCAAGCGGGACAGCCAATAACCAAAGCCGATTGGCGGCTCCGGTCCTGCTGCTGGAAAAGCAGGAACGGGTAGGCCGCAAACTGCTGGCTACCGGCAACGGCCGCTGCAACCTCAGCAACCGGGACCTGAGCCTTCGCCATTATCATGGCCGCGACATCCGTTTCGCGCAGGGAGCTTTGCATCGCCTGCCGGGCCGGGAAACGCTCGACTTATTTCGCCAGCTCGGGCTGCTTTGCCGCTGTGAGCCCGATGGCCGGATTTTCCCATACAGCCTCCAGGCTTCATCAGTTCTCGATCTGCTGCGTATGAATGCCGATCGCCTGAAGGTGCAGACGGAAGTGTCCTGTGCGATTTCCCGCCTGGAACCGGTTCGGAACGGTTTTTTGCTGAGTGCTGCTGATGGCCGGCAGTTCCAGGCCGAAAAGGTGATTTTGTGTACCGGCGGCATGGCAGCGCCGGCTTTTGGCTGCGACGGCAGCGGGTACGCGTTACTGACCCGCCAGGGTCACCACTTGACCGGCCTTTTTCCGGCGCTGGTGCAGATCTGCACGGAAACCGGCCTGGTCCGCGGCCTGGCTGGCTTGAAAATCGACGGCCTGGCGGCAATCTGGGCGGATGGCGCCTGCCGGCAAACCGCCGCCGGCGAGATTCTCTTTACCGAATATGGCTTGTCCGGCCCGCCGGTGCTGCAGCTGNNACTCGATCTGCTGCCGGACCTGCCCGCGGCCGAACTTTCTGATTGGCTGGAATACCGCCGGCAGGGCGATCCGGATCTGATGCTGGCGGAATATCTGACCGGACTGGTTCCGAAAAAAATCGGCCAGGCTGTTATCAAACATTGTCTGGACCGGGCGCTGAGCCAGACTGCCGGCACGCTGACTGCCGGCGAGCGCCAGACGCTGGCAGGCCAGCTAAAAGCACTGTCCATCCGAGCGGTCGGCACCCGGGACTGGAGCCAGGCCCAGGTCACCGCCGGCGGCCTCGAAGTCGGCGAGTTCCGTCCCGATACCCTGGAATCGCGGCTGTGCCACGGTTTATATGCCGCCGGGGAAATCCTGGACATCGACGGCGACTGCGGCGGTTATAATCTGCAGTGGGCCTGGTCATCCGGGTATCTGGCCGGCCGCCGGGCCATGGCTGCCTGCCTGTCCGGCCGGGAACCGGGTGAAACATGAGCCTGCCCCGGACTATCCGCGACCTGCGCCTGCCGCTGGGTCATACCGAGGAAGACCTTGCTGAGGCGGTCGCGCGCAGCGCCGGCCGTCCGACAGACAGCATGATAGCCGGCGATTTCCGGATTATCCGCCAGTCGATCGACGCCCGTCACCCGCAAGCCATATCCTGGCTTTACAATATCGAACTTGACCCGGCCCCCTGGAGCCTGGCTGGCGTACGTGGCCTGTTACCCCCCGCGGCCGGTCTGGCTGAACCGGCGCGTTTGCCCGTCTCCCCGGTCCGGCGGNNGGGCGCCGGACCGGCTGGATTATTTGCGGCGCTGTATCTGGCCATGGCTGGCCTGGCGCCGTTAGTTATCGAACGCGGCCGGCCGGTTGATGCCAGGCAGACCGACGTGGCCCGCTTCTGGCAGAGCGGCCGGCTGGATCCGGATTCCAATGTCCAGTTCGGCGAGGGCGGAGCCGGCGCTTTCTCCGACGGCAAGCTGACGACCGGCATCAAGGACAGCCGCTGCCGCGCGATTCTCGAAGAACTGGCGCTGCTGGGAGCGCCGGCAGACATTCTCTATCTGGCCAAACCGCATATCGGGACCGACAACCTATGCCTGGTTGTGCAAAAGCTGCGCGCAAAGATCCTCAGCCTGGGCGGCGAATTTCGCTTCAACTGCTGCCTGACCGGCTTGCAATATGACAGGAGAAACCGTTTGACCGGATTGACCTGCGCGGACCGGAATAACGATGCCCGGCCGCTTCAGCTGGAGTTGCCGGTCAAACGGCTGATTCTTGCTGTCGGACACAGCGCCCGCGAT
>DOFA01000111.1:0-3633 GCA_003532195.1 Clostridiales bacterium | reverse complement strand
GTTTATACTTTCTGCATGTGCCCGGGCGGCCAGGTCGTGGCTGCTTCCTCCGAGCCGGAGAGCGTTGTGACCAACGGCATGAGCCGATATTCCCGCGGCCAGGACAACGCCAACAGCGCGTTGCTGGTCGGCGTGGATCCGGATGATTTTCCCGAGCCCGGCCCGCTGGGCGGGGTTAGCTGGCAGCGCGGCATCGAACGGCAGGCTTATTGCCTGGGCGGGGGAAATTACCGTGCGCCGGCCGAACGTATCGGCTCTTTTCTGGGTGCGGCTTCGGGCGGCTGCCCGCCGGTTCCACTGCAGCCCGGCAGCAGCGGGGATCCGCAGCCCACATACCGGCCGGGCGTCACCTGGTGCCATTTGGCGGATTGCCTGCCTGCCCTGGTCCACAGGGCGCTGCAAGAGGCATTGCCGCTGCTCGGTCGCCGGTTTCCCGGTTTTGCCGCACCCGGCTCCGTTCTGACCGGCGTGGAAACCCGCAGTTCATCGGCGGTACGGATATGCCGGGACGAACAGCTGCAGGCTGCACTGTCCGGATTATACCCCTGCGGCGAAGGCGCCGGATATGCGGGCGGAATCATGTCGGCGGCCGCGGACGGCCTGCGCTGCGCCGAAGCCGTTCTGCTGCAGGACTGAACGGCCAAACTTATTATTCACCTGAAAGTGTTTCGTTGCAGGATTATCAGACATTCGCAACAGTCTCGTAAGAATTGGCGTGTCTGGGAGAATTCCGCTCATGGTATAATGACAGGTAATGACGAGCAAAACGCCGGTTTTTTGTTGCCGCAAACAGCTAATGGGGGAATCTGCCATGAAAAAGCCACTCAGGACTCTTGCCGCCATCCTGCTGATCTGCCTGCTGCTGATCCAGATCATGCCCGCGCAAGTCCGGGCGACCAGCAATCCAACCGGCATCGGGCTGGCCGAGTTTGCCTTGAAAGCCTGGCGCGAAGGCTGGGGTTATGTCTACGGCACTTACGGCCAATATACGACCCAGTCTTTGATCGATGGCAAAGCCAGCCAGTATCCTGCGGTTTTCGCGGAAATCATGAGCGACGGACAGACCGCTTACCAGAATGCCCGCGATTGGATCGGCCGCCGGTCCGCGGACTGCGCCGGGCTGATCAAGGCCTACCTCTGGTGGCTGGGCGATTCGGTCGGCCCGGGATATGCCAGCAGCCAGGACCGGTCCGCGAATGGCATCTATTATGCTTCAACAATCCGTGGACCTGTGTCAACCATCCCGGAAATCCATGGCCTTCTGGTCTGGCGAGACGGGCATATCGGCATTTATATCGGCAACGGCGAAGTAATCGAATCCCGCGGCGTTGAATATGGTGTTGTGAAAACCCGTTTGTCCGACCGCAACTGGACCCATTGGTGCACCTGCCCGGACGCCGGTTATCCGGCAACCGGCTGGACCCGCTTTGATGGTCAGCCCTGCTACTACAGCAGCGGCGTTTTCCTGACCGGCACTCAGGTCATCGGCGGCAAAACCTATCGGTTCGGCGCGAACGGCAGCCAGCGGACCGGATTCCATCTGACAGGCGGCCAATACCGCTATTTTACCGCTGATGGCAGCGTGCTGACCGGTTGGCAAACAATCGGCGGCGAACGCCGCTATCTGGATCTTTCCGGCTGTGCCGCCGCCGGCTGGCAACAAGTTGACGGCCAGTACCGCTTGTTCGGCGAGCAGGGGATCCTGCTGACCGGCTGGCAGGAAACGGCGGAGGGCATCTATTATCTGAATGATCAAGGCGTCCCCCTGACCGGTGATCAGACTATCGGCGGCCGGCAGCTGACTTTTGCCCAGTCCGGCACGGCCGGCGTTAACGGCAAGCTCTTGACCGGCTGGCAAAATCTGGACGGCCGGATTTATTATTTCGGTCAATCCGGACAAAAAGCCAGCGGATTACAGCTGATCGGCGGACAGGCTTTCCTGTTTGCTGAAGATGGCGCCAGAAACAGCGGCTGGCAGGAGGCTGACGGCAAGCGCTATTACTTCGCCGCCGATACCGGAGCCGCACTGACCGGGCTGCAAACAATCGACAGCCAGGCCTGGCTGTTCGGGGCAGACGGCGCCCTGCACCGGGATAACGGCTTATTATTTACACCTGATCAAATATACCTGAGCGATGGCGAAGGCCATCCGCAGACCGGCTTGCAGGAGATAAGCGGTTATTCGGGAGCTGATGCATCCCCATTGGCGGCCAGTCTGGTCTTTGCAGCCGACTATTCGCTGCTGATGGCCAATCAGGATGTTTTCGCCCTGATTCAGCCGCAGGAAAGCCTGATCGCCGGATCGGCCGCCGCTTCGGCCTTCCAGCTGGCCATAAACGGGACCAACTCCAGTCCGGCCTGGCTCAGCCTGGATCCCGCGGTTGCCCAGGTCAGCCCGGAGGGGCTGGTGACCGCTGTGAATCCCGGGCAGGCGGTTGTCGTCCTGCTGGACGGCAGCGGCAGTTATGCCGCCGCGCGGATAACGGTTCTGCCGGATCCGTCCGGGCTGGCCGCCCTGGCGCCGCTGACCCTCGAACCCGGACAGTCGGCTGATCTTGCCGTCGCCGGACTGCCGGGCAATTTGCTGGAAGCCTGTGTATTAACCAGTTCTGATCCTTCTGTGATTACGGTCAGTTACGGCGGCCGCCTGCTGGCCCTTAGGCCGGGCAGCGCAACGGTGACCCTCAGCTGCGGCGGCCAGACTATCCCGATTCAAGAGGTGACAGCCGCCGTGCCGCTCCTGGGCCTTTCAGCCAGCCGGACAGCCCTGACGCTGCCGCCGGGCGCGACCGCGGCCGCGTTTGCCGCGCCGGTGCCGGCCCTGGCCGGAACGGCATCCATCCGCATGGAGAGTTCCAATCCGACAGTCGCCGCAATCAGCGACACAGGAAAAATAAGCGCCCTGGCCGCGGGCAGCGCTGCAGTGACGGTGCGGGCAGGCGAGCTGGCCGTCAGCTGTACGGTTCAGGTCGCCGGAACCTGGCCGGAGCTGAGTCAGGGCAGTACCGACATTCTGGTCCGCCCGCTGCAGCAACGCCTGCAGGAACTGGGATATCTTGCCGGAACGGTTGATGGCATCTATGGGCCCTGGACAGAATTCGCGGTTGCTTCTTTCCAGCAGAAACTGCAGGTGCCCCTGACCGGCCGGGCCAGCCATGACTTGCAGAACGCCTTGCAGGCACAAACGGCTCCCGCAGCCTCAATCCGGTTTACCGGAACCCTCAGCCCCGGCGATGCGGGAGAAGCGGTTTTAGTGCTGCAGCAGCGCCTTTATGAGCTGAACGTTCTGAAAGGAAAGCCAAGCGGCACATACGACAGCCTGACCCGGCAAGCCGTGACCACCCTGCTGACCCTGAATAATTTACCATCGGCTGATTGCGTCGATCCTTCAGTGATCAGCCTGTTGTACAGCCGTGCGGTCAAGTCCGGCCGGCCGGCTTTGATTCCCGGCGATTCAGGCTACGAGGTGCTTTTGCTGCAAACCCGGCTGCAGGCTTTGCAGTATTATATCGGTCCGCTCGATAGCCAGTATACACCGGCGCTCGATTACGCGGTCCGCGAATTCCAGGCCCAGTGCAGCCTGACCGTCGACGGCGAAGCCGGACCGATAACCCAGGGACGATTATTTGCCGC
>DOFA01000046.1 GCA_003532195.1 Clostridiales bacterium | reverse complement strand
GGCTCAGGACCGGTCCGAGCCTGCCGGCAGATGAGCGGCGTCCCGACATCTGAACGGTCCTGGCAGGATATTCTCGGGATAAGCTCTGCCGGATCACTGGCGGACAGCTTGCCGGCGGACAGCCGGAATTGCGAAATCATCAGGCCCGGCCGCCAAATGGCTGCCAGCCTCGATTCAATCCGGAGCATCCTCCCGCTGCCCCGCGAGCAGCTCGCCGCGCCCGATCCGGTCGCCCAGGCCGCCATAGCCGCGCGCTTCCGGGCAGCGGCGACAGATGAAGCTGTCGCCAGCCTGTCTTATCAGCTGACTAGCCGGGAATTGCAGCAGCTTTTCCCGCTGCTGGCCGTCACAACGCCGCGCGGCCAGTCAGCCCGCCAACTGGCCGGCCGGCTGGCCCGAGCCATTCAGATCCGGGCTTGCCCGACCCTTTACGTCAGCGGCTGGCTACTTTTCCAGCAACATTACCCCAATGTCCGGCCGGTCGCTAAAACATTGGCCAGGCTTGGCCGAACCCTGGGCCGGCGGCCGCCGGTAATCTCACCGCAACCATCGGCGCAACCATCGGCGAAGACTGTCGCGCAACCAGATCCTTTGGAAACGCCGGCGCCGATAACCCGGCTTGCGGCGCCGGACTCCCCGTGGTTCCTTCTGCATCTGCTTAAATGCATCACCGCCTCCGGTCTGACGCTGCTGCAATTCATGCGGCAGTACCAGATTCACAGCGACCTGCCTTTCGGCGTCGAATTGATCGCTCGAAGCTTTCTGGCCGGGGGCAGCGCAAGCTACTCGGATAATCATCGTCTTTTCGGTCTGATCTTGCGCCAAGCCGCCCCGACGGTTCAAATATCTTTGCTGCATCATTTTTTTCAACAGGATGGCTTGCCGGCAAAAATCCGCAACCGCTGCTTCCAGCAGATATACCGCCAGTTTGGCGACTTGGCAGCCGGCAATCCAGTTTGGCAGAAATTGCGGGCGCGTGATGTTCGGATTTATCAGGAATGGGTCAAGGCTGCCACCCTTGGCTCCCATTGCCGGAAAAGCCCGCAGAAAGCCCGTTTGTATCTGCGGTATGCCCCGGCAATCCTGCGGATTGAACCCTGGGATGAAAACACCTTGCTGATCCATTTCCCCGATTTCCTGATTGCCGACAGCCGCGTCAATCCGCATCAGGCCCTTTATTATGCCCGTCCGGAAAGCGGCGGCAATCCCTTCCCGCTGGCACACGAAAAATTCAATCCCAATCCGGCAGATCCGGCGATCCCGCACCGCCAGGTCGAAGATGTGATCCGCAGCAACAGTTTTCAAGGCATTGTCGGTTTGCCCTTTGACCCTGACGGCATCCGTCTGACCGGAATCTTCCTGAACCTGCTGCTGGGGGACAAGACCGGGGGCCAACGGCTCCAACGCCGGCGGCATACCGGCGGGGCGGCTGATTGACTTGCCCGGATGGCTCAGATATAATGCCAAGGTGACCGCCGCTTGATTTGGAGAAGTAGCGAAGAGGCCGTAANNTCTGAAAACTCGTTTTTCAGAACAGAAAAACACCGGAAATTCAACTCTTTCGGTGTTTTTCGTTGTTATTTTAACCTTATGGAGATTTTAGACCAGCGGTTCATTACCGATCTCCATGGCAATATCTGTCCATATTTTAATCATCTGCCACCTCGATCGTCTCGTGAATAGCGGCGTGTCCGTTATTCAATTGATCGATCGACGTTTTCAAAATCATCTGATTTTATTGATTATAAAATCCATTGCGTCGACGGATTTTAAATGGAATTCCACCATAGCTGACTGATTGCTTCAGGAACAAGGTAATTGCTGCGGTCATGCTCAAACCAATATCGGTAAATAAATGCTCCGCTTCCTTTTTCAACTCATCATCAAGACGTATATTCAAATTTGTTGCGTGTGCCATGCAATCCCCCCTTTTCGCGCAGTATAGCCAGCGACTTGGTGATCCACGCAAGCGCGCCCGTATAACGATAACCGGTAAAACCGGCCTCGATCAGGATATCCCGGATTTGGGCTTCGGTTATGTCTAGGTTGATGAGCTCTCCAACTTGCGCTCCGTCCCGGACAATCTCCTGCACATAATCATAATAGGTCCCCGAGTAGCCGAAGCTTGTGGAATGGGCAGCAACGTCGCTTACGGCGTTTTTGACCATCTCCTCGGTGTCCTCATAGAACAGGCTGCGGCCGTTGTCGTAGAGCGGATAGAAGCTCTCGCCAGACGACGTGACCTTGATCGCCATGTTGGAGAGATGGCGGTCGTCCTGCCGGGTAATGAAGTCCAGTAAGATCATCCGCTCGATATCATCCTTGTATTGCGGGCGAACAGCCAGCAGGTTCTGGTATTCGTTATCTGACCTTGCGCCTTCAAACAGGCGGCGGAAATGAATGATATATTCGGTCGAGAAGTCAAAGAGAAACGCGGAAAACACGGTATCCTTATCCGCGCGATAGGCTGGGCAACAGGGCACTTTCAGTTTTTGAGAGAGTAAACAGACGGCAATCTCCGATTCCACGTCGGCAGCCAAAGGACTGATACGCTTCTTATATATGCCGTACTGACCGTCCCTCACACCGTATCTCTTGATATTGTAGCCCTCCGGCGTATCAATGCTATCGCCGGTGAGGTCGATCTTCAGCTTGAAGACCGAAGCAAAAACATCGGTCATGACCTCGCTTAGTTTTTCAGCTTTATTAAATGCGATCCAGAGCAAATCCTTCGGGTGGATGCCTCTTGTCACCGCGGCGATCTGCATGACATCATAGCGGGACATTCCGCAGCGGAATAAAATCCTTTCGATATCGCGCCGTTCCCGGCTGACCACACGCTCAGAGAGAAAATCGAGGAACTCTTCCGGTGTCCAAGCTTTCCTTCCCCGGGTGTAGGCGGCAACCACATCGTTATACTTCGGCTGCGAGAATGTGACGGAATTATCAGGGCTTATCGTCGCTATGACAGCGTCGTGCCACTTAAGGTAATGAGCCGCACCCTGCGGTTTAGCGCTGCGCACACGTCCATCCGCAGGTTTTTCAACATCTGCGGGGATCTCATACGATTTGCTTCGCTTGACGGCGCCAGGAATCTTCCCGCTTCTGCAAAGCGCTCTAACGCGCCGGTCGCTGATATTCCAGCGTTCCGCGGCCTCCTGCGCAGTTATAAAGTCCATACGCTGATTCTCCTTCATAAAGGTATTATATCGAGTATTCGGAATAATATCAAGAGATATCATTCCGAATATGGTGGTAGCGGCTTCGGTTTGGTGTCCTTTATTTGTTTCCGTAGCGCAAGCAACCGTTTTTTACCGTTTATTCCTGTATTTTAATTATTATGATGAACATCATTGAGAAATGATGGGCACAGGTGTATCGCATTCAGAAATGATTCGAACTGGATTAAGGAGGTTTTTTATGAGATCCATCCAATTAGGAAAATCAGACCTGCAGGTGCCGGTCATCGCGGTCGGCTGCATGCGCATCACCCGTTTGGACAAGGTTGCTGCGGAGTTCTTCATTCAGACCGCGCTTGATGAAGGCGCGACATTTTTCGACCACGCGGATGTCTACGGCGGCGGACGATGTGAAGAAATCTTCGCCGAAGCGATCCACATGAACGCTGATGTGCGCGAAAAAGTTGTTTTACAATCCAAGTGCGGCATCCGCCAGGGCCAGTTCGACTTTTCCAGAGAACACATTTTAGACGCGGTGGAAGGCAGCCTGAAAAGGCTCCGGACGGACTACCTTGACGTTTTGTTGCTGCACCGCCCGGACGCGCTGTCAGAACCAGAAGAAGTCGCCGAAGCGTTCGACAGGCTCCAGGCAAGCGGGAAGGTTCGCCATTTCGGTGTCTCAAACCAGAATCCCATGCAGATCCGGCTGCTTCAAAAATTTGTCAGGCAGCCCATCGTGGCCAACCAGCTGCAGCTCAGCGTCACAAACGCCACGATGATCTCCTCCGGCCTCCATGTCAACATGCTCGATGACACCGCGGTCAGCCGTGACGGCAGCGTGCTCGATTTCTGCCGGCTCGAAGACATCACGATCCAACCCTGGTCGCCTTTCCAGTACGGCTTCTTTGAAGGCGTCTTCCTCGACAACCCGAAGTTTGATGGCCTTAACGCCAAGATCCGTGAAATCGCTGCCGGCTACAGCGTTTCCAACACGACGATCGCCATGGCCTGGCTTCTGCGCCATCCGGCCAGGATGCAGCCGGTCACCGGAACCATGAACACAGAGCGCTTGAAAGACTGCGCCAAAGCCGCCGATATTCATCTTTCCCGCGAGGAATGGTATGCGATATACCGAGCTGCCGGCAACACACTGCCTTAAGAGGAAATAGGCAATGATCCAATAAAGGCTGTGATCCATCAAAGGAGGTTTTTTATATGAAATACACTTATTTAGGCAGAACGGGCATGAAAGTCAGCCGCCTGTGCCTGGGCACGATGAATTTCGGCCCACGTACTGAGGAAAAAGAAGCTTTCGCCATCATGGACAGCGCACTGGAAGCAGGCATAAATTTCTTCGACACAGCCAATGTTTATGGCGGCGGTCCCGGCGGATACAACGGATGGACAGAGGAAATCATCGGCCGCTGGTTCCGGCTCGGCGGCGGCCGGCGTGAGAAAATCGTGCTTGCCACGAAAGTTTATGGAAACATGAATGATGAAACCGACGGGCCAAACAGCGGAACCGGCCTCTCGGCCTATAAAATCCGCCGGAACATTGAAGGTTCGTTGAAACGTTTGCAGACAGACCATATCGAACTCTACCAGATGCACCATATCGATCGGCACGCCACTTGGGATGAAATCTGGGGCGTCTTTGAATCTTTGGTCAACCAGGGCAAAGTTTATTATATCGGCGCGAGCAATTTCGGCGCGAGGCATCTGGCCTATGCTCAGGCTGCCGCCGGGAGGCGGAATTTTCTGGGACTCGTGAGTGAGCAACATAAGTATAACCTTTTGTGCAGGCTGCCAGAGCTTGAGGTGCTGCCGGCCGCCCAGGAATTAGGTCTCGGCGTCATCCCCTGGAGCCCTTTAGGCGGCGGTCTGCTCGGCGGCAACATCCTTAAGCCGACGGCCGGCGGCGCACGAACCGGTCAAGCGGCAGCAGGCTTGACCGACGCACAGCGCACGCAACTGGAATCATATGCCGGGCTTAGCGCTGAAATCGGCGAAAGCGAATCCAATGTGGCGCTGGCATGGCTGCTGTCAAACCCCGCCGTCACGGCGCCCATCATCGGCCCACGGACGCTTGAGCAATTTGAAAGCATGCTGAAAGCTGTTGAAATCGAACTCCCAGCCGATGCTCTCAAACGGCTCGATGAGATTTTCCCCGGTCCCGGCGGATACGCACCCGAGGCTTACGCCTGGTAATAGCAGTATTTTGGTTCTTCTTATTATTTACACAGAACGTTTGTTCTGTTATCATGCATTCGCACCCGGTTAATTCGTATTTTCCGGAGCATTTTTAATTGTTATTCGCCGCTTGATGAAGTAGAATTATTCTATACCCACATTAATTTAAGCGGAGGGATAGTATGAGCGGCAACTTTTCTCAAAGCCAGTATCTGATTCAAAAAAAGGTCTTTAAATTTGTTGGAGCGTCATTCAAAATATTCGACAACGCGGAAAACCTTTGCTTCTTTGTCAATCAGAAGGGATTCAAATTACGGGAAGACATCCGTGTCTATTCTGACGAAACTGCTGCCACTGAATTGTTATTGATCCAGGCTCGTAAGATCATCGAATTTTCTGCTGCTTATGATGTCTTTGATTCGACAACGGGCGAAAAAATCGGCGCATTGAGACGCAAAGGATTCAAATCGATGATTAAGGACGAATGGACTATTTTAGATAACCAGGACGCTGAAATCGGCATGATTTGCGAGGACAGCATGGCATTGGCGATGTTGAGGAGAATGCTGACTTCCCTGGTTCCGCAATCTTTTGACGGATTGATTGGCGGAAAGAGAGTTTTTGAATTCAAACAGAAGTTCAATCCTTTTATCCAGAAGCTGGTTTTGGATTTCGGCGAAGACACTGGGAACCTGCTTGACCGGAGAATGGGGATTGCTGCCGGCGTTTTACTGTGCGCTATTGAAGGCAGGCAAAATAATTAGTTTATTGATGTTGCCTAAGTCAGCTCTGCGTCCATAATGATTCTCTGTTTTTTCCATTTGCCCGTCAGGAAGAAAATCAGGGCGGTCAGGCTTGCAATGATCGAGGCGGCGGGCGCGCCGATGCCGACTCCCGTCAGGCCAAGGTCGAGTACGATGCCAAACAGGTAGCAAAACGGGATGCGGATGAGCAGCGAGGCCAGAAGGCCGTTAACAAGCGCGAAATTGGTATGCCCGGCGCCGATGAACAAGCTGTTGAAGCAGAACTGGAAGGGCACAATCAGGTAATCCAGGCTGAATGTCCTCATATAGGCCTTGCCGTCACTGATGTACTGGGCATAATTGGGATCCGAACCAGCCAGGAACAAGCCGAGTATCAATTCCGGAAAGATCTGGGTCAATGCAAAGATCAGGCTGCTGACAGCCAGGGTGAGCAGCATCCCGACGCGCATGGTTTTGACCGCCCGGTCGAGTTTATTAGCGCCGATATTCTGGGCCACCATGGCGCTCACGGCTGAACTGATCGCGATTGCCGGCAAGATGGCGAAGGCATTGATGCGACCGACCGCCCCGACTGCCGAACCGGCGATATCGCTGATAGTATTGACAAGCGCCAGGATAAACAGGAAAGAAACACTGACGCTGATGCTGTTGATCATGGTCGGAAGACCGATCTTGAACAACAGGCTCAGCTTGTGCCGGTCAAATCCGAACGATCTGAGACTGAAGTCGAAAATAAAACGGTTGCGTTTCAGGTAGATGATGCAGAGGATCATGCTCAGAGCCTGGGAGACAACGGTAGCAAGCGCCGCACCTTGAGCTTTCATACCGAAGGGGCC
>DOFA01000045.1 GCA_003532195.1 Clostridiales bacterium | reverse complement strand
CGCTGGTGCCACTCGCTGGCCGACATTTCGATCCCGGACAGTGTGACCAGTATTGGCAGCTATGCCTTCCAGTCCTGCACCGCCCTGACGAATATTGTCCTGCCCGAAAGCATCACCAGCATCAGTTATGGAACCTTCATGAGTTGCATCTCACTGAGCAGTGTCACCATCCCCGACAGCGTAACCACGATTGGCAACAGTGCCTTCGAGTCCTGCAAATCACTGCGAAGCATCACCATTCCCGACAGTGTCACCACCATCGCCGGATATGCCTTCGGATTGTCCGGCCTGGTCAGCGTCACCCTGCCGGACAGCATCACCAGCATCAGCTGGGACACATTCCGCGTGTGCGAGTCCCTGAAGAGCGTGACCATCCCTGCCAGTGTGACCAGCATTGAAAGCGGCGCCTTCGCGTATTGCCCCGTCCTGACCAGCATCACGTTCCTCGGGATCACGCCGCCCACAGCGGCGGCCGAGTGGATCGACCACTCCTGGTATGTGCGGGGCCATGCCTACTATGGCTCCGGCTTCCCGGCGCCGAACGCCTTGTTCAACGAGCTGAAGATGGGCACCTACATCCCCGAGGACTACTATTACACCGTAACGGACGGACAGGCCACAATCACGGGCTACCATGGGTCCGGTGGATCGGTGATCGTCCCGGCCACCCTGGGGGGCTGCCCGGTGACGGGCCTCGCCGACAGTGCTTTCACCGGGTGCGGAACGGTGACCAGCCTGACCCTTCCCGGCCGCGTCGGGAGCATCGGCAGCGGGGCCTTCTCGGGATGCAGCGCGCTGGCAAACCTTACCTTCCTGGGTCTTACGCCGCCTACAACTGATCTTGGCTGGCTGACAGGTGCGAATTTGGCCCTGGTGGGCCATGCATATTATGGATCCAGCTTCCCGGCTCCGGGCGAATCCTTCAACGGGCTCACCATGGGCGACCGCATCCCCGAGGATTACAACTATACCATCTCGGACGAACAGGCTACGATTACCGGCTATCACGGAGCTGGCGGAGACGTCACGATACCGGCCACCCTGGGCGGCTGCCCAGTGGTCGCCATTGGCGACAACGCCTTCACCGGTTGCGAGGACTTGTCCCGCCTGACCGTTCCAGGACATGTGACCTACATCGGCACCAGTCCGTTCGCCGAGTGCTGGTCCATGTGGGGCATCACCTTCCTGGGCCTGACACCTCCCGAGACAGCTCCAGGCTGGCTCACGGAGTTGAACGCCCTTGACATGCGCGGCCACGCCTACTATGGCGCCAGTTTCCCGGCGCCCGGGGGCTTGCTGAACGGGTTGACTATGGGTGACTATGTCCCGGAGGATTACTACTATACCATTGCCGGCGGGAAGGCCACGATCACGCGTTACACCGGAAGGAGCCGGGATGTTGAGACCCCGGCGACACTGGGCGGCTGCCCTGTCGCCGCCATCGGCAACGGCGGCCGGTATTCCGTCTTCGGGCCGGGCGTGAATTCCGTCGTGATACGGGACGGGGTGAAGTACATCAACGACAATGCCTTTGCGGGGTGTGCCTACCTCACCAGCGTCACCATCCCGGACAGCGTGGTCCGCATCGGCGAGAATGCCTTCGCCTCCTGCTTCTCCCTGGCCAGCGTCACCATTCCGGGCAGCGTAGGCCGCATCGGCGAGAGCACCTTCGCCTCCTGCGGCGCCCTGGCCCAGGTAACCCTTGAGGATGGCGTGCAGCACATCGGCGACAACGCCTTCGCCTCCTGCGCCTCCCTTTCCGCCCTGTCCCTGCCGGACGGCCTGGCCAGCATCGGGAACAACGCCTTCAGCCGATGCACCTCCCTGGCCGGCATCACGCTGCCAAAGAGCGTCTCCAGCCTGAGCCCGTTCGCATTCATGTTCTGCACCTCGCTGACGGAAATCGATGCAGACCCGGACAATGAGAACTATGCCAGCCTGGATGGGGTCCTGTTTCAAACGACGTACGACGACGACAATAACCTGGTGTACACCCTGGTACAGTACCCGACCGGCCGGACGGACGCCACGTATACCATCCCCGCCGATGTGACGGCGATCGGTGACGGCGCCTTCGCGACCTGCGGCTCCTTGACCGGCATCTCGATTCCGGAATCCGTGACCGTCATTAGCCGCGGCGCTTTCTATGAATGCACCACGCTGGCGGATATCGTCCTGCCCGACGGCCTGACCGAGCTGGGGGATTATGCGTTCGAGGCGTGCTCCGCCCTGGCCTCCCTGACCCTGCCTGCCGGCGTGACCCGCATCGGCGACTATGCTTTCGCGGACTGCGTCTCGCTGTCTGAACTGACCATCCTGGGGGATGTGTCCGGCATCGGGGACTGGGCGTTCGCCTGGTGTGAATCCCTGACGGAGATCTCCCTGCCGGAAAGCGTGGCGAGCCTCGGGACATGTGCCTTCCGGGGGTGCATCGGGCTGACCCGCATCGTCCTTCCCAGCGGCGTGAGATTCATCGGCGACCGCGCGTTCGCCTGGTGCGAATCCCTGACCGACATCACGTTCCTCAGCCTGGCGCCGCCGCTCCTTCTGGATAGCACAGAATGGATTGATGAAACCAGTCCCGAACTGCTTGGCCATGCCTGGTTCGGAGCGGGTTTCCCTGCCCCGGGCGGCTCATTCAGCGGGCTGGCCATGGGTGACTACATTGCTCCGCCGATCACGGATATCTCGCCGGCATCGCCATTGGTATTCTACACGCGGGGTACTTCGGTCAACCAGGCGTTCGCTGCCTCTTATGTGAATCATGGATTGGTTTCATATGCATCTTTAGCCGTCGACTCGAATGCACCTATGTCCCTGGATCTATCAAGCTTCTCCGAAACCCTTACGCTTTCCCTGGGAGAACACACGATAACCCTGATGATCAAGGATGCCGCAGGCAACGAGGCAGCCCAACCCTGGCTTGTCACCGTCGTCCAGGACTTGGTGGCGCCCGTCGTATCCGGCATCGTTCAAAACCAGAAATTCGTCGTGGGCAGACCGATCACCATCAGCATCTCAGACAACCTGAGCGGCGTGGACTGGGACTCGCTCCAGGTCACCCTCGATAAAATAGACATATCCGCCAAAATCACGATGACCGCAGACGGATTCACGATCCCCGCAAACTTGCTGAAAAAGGGTGACCACTCTATCACAATCTCCGTGAGTGACCCTGTCGGCAACATCACAGCCATTAAATATGAATTCAAGGTGAAATAGCAAGCCAGCCCTTTTCCATATCGCAAGCTTAACTTTCATGGGCAAAATTCGGGCAACAATAGCCCCCAAAACGCAAAAACGACCTGGAACGACCTCTATGCCCAGAAAGATGTATTCTTTACGGTTTTAGCGCCGTAATTGGAATAACCATGACACCATCAGCGCGGATATAACCGGCCTTCCCCAGACCGCAGATTACGCCAAGCAGTTCTGGTGCTTTTGACTTCGGGCTTTCAGCCATGAGTTTCCGGATTGCCAGGAGGTCCCGGGCGGCATCGTCAACCTGATTCGCGCCCAGTTTTATTTCAAAGGCGCCCCACCGGCCGTCCGGTAATTCAATGACAGCGTCTATTTCCCGGCCGGAATCGTCACGATAATGAAAGACTTGCGCGCCGAATGAGTCTGCGTATATCTTCAAATCACGGATGCACATGGCCTCGAACATGAATCCATAAGTGTTCAGATCGTTGAGAAGACGTTCTGGTGAAGCACCGAGTGTTGCAGCCGCCAAAGACGGATCAATGAAATGCCTTTTCGCAGACTTGCCAACCCGGATGGAAGAACGCAGATTAGGATCATAAGCCTGCTGATCTTCAATAATAAAAAGCTTGCGCAGAACATCCAGATAATCTGCTACGGTATCATCACCGATCGGCTCGCCGTCTTTTTCCAGCATATCTCGCTGAAGTGTACGATTAGCAACAACTGTGCTTTCGTTTCTCGCCAGAGAACGGAGCAGAAGGGTCATTTTCCGAATGTCTCTTTCCTTGCCGTCAATGCGGCGAATATCATCTTCCAGGACACTTCGCAGATATTCTTTGGGAACATCCGCTGCCGCCGAATCATCAAGACCAAAGCTGCCCGGCCAGCCACCCCGCACAGTCAAGGCGATCAGTCCTTGCAAGGAAAGTTCATTACAGAGAGCCGGTTTCAAGGGTGAAGTGAATAAACGTTCTAGTGAAATGCTTCCATTAGAATCGCCTGACTCAAACAAAGACATCGGTCGCATCATCAATCTGGCTATACGACCGGTGCCGCTATGGAGAATTCCTTTCCGATTTGTTGTTGCTGAACCGGTCAGTATGAATTGTCCGCGCTTCTGCGTTTGATCGACGGTAAATCGGACAGCATCCCATAATGAAGGTACCTCCTGCCATTCATCGATTAACCGGGGCGACTCGCCCGGCAGAACCAGATCCGGACTCAATTGAGCTAATGTCCTGTTTTGAAAATTATTCTCAGGATTGGCGACAAAATAGACACTATTGGCTTGATTCAACGCAGCCCAGGTTTTACCACACCATTTCGGACCTTCAATACACACAGCACCAAATATATGTAAATACTTACCAAGTTGATTGTCTATGATGCGACTTCGGTATCCGCTCTTAGTCAGAGTCATAATGCCCTCCAGATTTTGCTCTATAAACAAACAATAGTATAACACAACCCGACGTTTTCGGGAATATCAATCGGATCTTTTCGGATTTTCCATTCGGAACTTTTCGGAATACCCAATCGGATCACTGTACTTCTGGCAGTAAATTTGCGAAATCCTCCGCGAGCGGCGTCCACGAGTCCGGGTGCGGGTTTGCGGACAGGTTGACATAAGCCTTGAAGTCCGTCGTTGAGCTGTTCCAGAACGCCCAGAGATAGTCCTGGCTCGAATCATAAAGGACCGGCTGCACGGTAGCCTGCAGGGTGATACGGCCGCTGCCCTTCAGTACTTCCTGTTCTTCGAGCAGGTTGTATTGGCTGAGTTCCCGTTTGTTGAAGCCGAGGTAGACAACGCCGTTTTCCGTACTCTGCAAACTGTAGTCGATGATCACGCGGAAGGTTGTGTCTTTTCCATATTCAGGGAATGTCGCCGGTAAGACCGCGACGATCTTGATCGCATCTTTCGTCAGGTCGATCGTCGGGAAAGCCGGCAAGGCGGCGATGAACGCCTCCTCTTCCAGCGCTTTGATTTTTTCGTTCAGCATGGCATCGAAGCCGGCAGCCTCACTCGCAAGGCTTGAAAAGTCCGGGATCGGATCCGGATTGCAGGAGGTCAGCCGGTCGATGGTCCGGGCGATAGCCTCGGCATCCCCTTTCAGCAGGTTGGCGGTCTCCTGTTTGAACCAGCTGTTTTCGGCGTACTCAACCAGGCTTTCGCGGTGGACGAGGCCGAAGCGAAGCAGCATCATGTAGGCGTCGTAGAAGCGCTGCATCGTAGCCGGATCATGGTACTTTTCAGCTGCCGCCTGGTCGACGATCCCACTGAGGATCAGCCAGGTTTGCTGATAGAAGTCCGCGGACAAGATCGCCTTGAGGTCCGCTTCGGCTTTTGGGATCTCGCCAAAGGGGGTGAACTTGCCGATGACCGGCATGCGTCCCACCAATTCGCTGGCCAGCCCAGCCAATGCGATTGATAAGCGCAAATCCGACGGCAAGACCCTTTTCTCGATGGCTGATCCGAACTGATTGACCATCAGGCCTGAAGCTTTTTCCATGAAGGTTTCGGCGATGATGTCCGTGGGGGTTGAGACGGCCTGCGAGACCTGCCGGGCAGCCGCCAGGTAAGTCTGGTCGAGCGCCGGGTCGCCGGCGACATGCAAGGTTTCCGGCGTAAAAGTATTGATCAGCGCCTGTGATGTCGGCTCATCGATTTGCAGCCGGTCGATTGTCGTCGTGAAGGTGTCGAGGAGGAAGAGCGCGGCTGTCATCGCCGTTTCGTATTCCCTGGACGCCGCCGCGAAGTCCATCTTGCTTTTCATTGTGCTCTGGTAAGTCGCGAACAGCTTGGTCTTGTAGGGCTTCTTGAAGTTGAAGATCGCCGTATAAAGCTGTTGCATGGTTTCCGATTCAAAAAAAGCTGTCAGGTCCGATTGGGCGTCCTGAAACGTCTTGGCGATGCTCAAGGCTTTGGCAACATTGTTCAGTTTCTGCTGGCGCGCTTCCCGGTTGGCTTGCACCGCCGGGTATTTCGTGATGTTCACCGTCAGCGCTTCATAGACCGCGCTCGTTTCATCGGCGCCGCCCAGAAACAGGATTTCCCAGAAGCTTTGCCCGCTCAAAGGTGCTGTGATGTCGATAATCAGGTCACAGACAATCGAGACCTTCTTCCATTCTTCATCCTTCACATATGGGCTCATCCGCTTCTCGAGCGTAAATCCGAAGGCTTCCCAGAATGTGTTCAGCGGCATCGCGATGCACAGCGACTGGCTCGCGGTGTCGAAAGAGCAGGACGCGCCCAGATAAGCCAAAGTCGCATAGGCCGGCACAAGCAGCGTATCGTTGTATTCACTGACCGCAAGATCATACTGCTCGCCGTTCTCGCTCAATGTCTTCAGAGTCGGATCGATGACGACCGTGCGCATCCCCGCGCCGTGCCGCAGGGTGCAGATCTTGCCGCTTTTTTGCATCGTGCTGCGGGTAATACGGGCGATATCCTCGATCGTCATCATGACCGCGCCGTCCTGGAGATAGACCGTGATCTCCGGATCTTCAATGCTCGTGCAGACCAGCTTGAGCCGTTGCTCTTTGAGGTTGGCGGCCGACACGGCCTGGCCAGCCATAAATACAGGGGCAATCAATGCGACCAGGATGGTCAGGGCAACGCCCTTGATCCAGCATTGCTTCATTCGGCACCTCCCAAAGAACGAGCTCGGAGCAGATAAAAACTATTGTATCAGATATTCCATAAACCTGAATAATTATATCAGGATATAAGCAGATCTGGTTCGACGACATTCTTGCTCTTCAGTTCGTCGTTGGCCAGCGTGACATCAAAGGGCGCTGAAGCTCATTGAAATCAACAAGGCCTAATGAACTGACGACGGACAGCCGCATCGGGGCCAATTCATATAATTGCTTCATGTGCTATATATCGGAGTTCCTAATCGAAAATTCAAATGATATAATAATACCGGAAGATGTTATGATTTTGGCGAAATAATTTTGAGGGTTATTAATTTTATTGACATCGGCGGTAATCATCTGTTACCCATGTTTATAGGCACGTTAGAGAAATTGACCTGATTAGGGGGTGCTAAGCGTTGAAAAATATTTTCGATAAGGCTATTAAAAAATCCAAACGAGTATTTCTATATATTTTAAGGTATAAAATCTTTAGAATACTTCCGGATTCTATATTTTTAAAATTGATATATAAAATGAAATTCGGCAAAAAATTGGATTTAATGAATCCAAAGACATTTAATGAAAAACTGCAATGGTTAAAGCTATATGACCGAAGGCCGGAATACATTAAGATGGTGGATAAATATGCGGTCAAAAAATACATTGCTGAAACGATAGGCGAAGCATATTTTATTCCATTGCTGGGAGTATACAACAGCTATAATGAGATAAATTTCAGTGCTTTACCCAATCAGTTTGTATTAAAACCTAATCATACATCAGGTGACATTTATATCTGTAAAGATAAATCCGCAATCGATTACGTTAAGCTGGCAAAGGCAGTTGATACTTGGCTTAAGCGCAGGTATTATTGGGAAAATCGGGAATGGCCATACAAAAAGGTGCAACCAAGAATTATTTGCGAGGAATATATGGTTGATGAATCGGGTGTTGAACTTAAAGACTATAAGATCATGTGTTTTAATGGCGAAGCAAAGTGCTGCGTAGTCTGTGCAAACAGGGCTTCGTTACATAACGTAACAATGAATTATTATGATATGAATTGGGAGCTTATGCCTTTTGAACACACCTCCTATCCTAATAGCGGCACATTGGTGCCTAAACCAAAAGATTTCGATAAGATGGTTGAAATAGCAGGAAAATTATCAAAAGATATTTCTTTTATAAGATTAGATTTCTACCAAACAAATAAACAGCTATATTTGGGAGAACTGACTTTGTTCCCGTGTTCAGGTTATGGAAAGTTTGCTCCGGACTCTTATGATTATTTATTGGGCAGTTGGATAAGATTGAGTGGCAGAAAGAAAGCCGCCACCTGAAGAGGATTGTCACCCGCCGTCGATTCCGGAGGTACACCATGAGAAAGCATCTGTCGCTGATCCTTGTTCTGGTTTTACTTTTTTGCTTGCCGCTTGCCGCGCCGATAACCGCCGCGCAGAGTTTTGACTTGCCACAGGCATCCAGCCAGGATAACCTGCTGGCACTGCAGCCCGTCACCAACTTTGCTTATGATTTCATATCGCCCAGCCCGGCCTGGCAAAAGCTGGTCGCCGGGATTGCTCCGGCGTCTTTTTCGCAAGTTGAATACCAGCTGGCCGAGGATGTTCTGGAGATCACCGGGTCCGATACGGTCACGCAGAATATCGCCTCTGAGGGGCAGATCCTGGCCGGCAGTTCGCTGCAGAAGCAGCAGCCGATGGCAATCGTCACGGCCGGCGGCTATCTGTCCAGGGACGTGCTTGACGCGGCGGCCGCCCAGCAGGGGCGGG
>DOFA01000057.1 GCA_003532195.1 Clostridiales bacterium | reverse complement strand
GTGGATTGAGCAGATCTGTGTCAATAACCAGGATCTGACTGTGATAATCCGCGGCAACAACAGCGGCCAGTTCACAACCCAGTTCAGCTCCGTCCCAAACGCAAAGCACCGGCGCTTTCGCTAAATCCGCCGCCGGCCCATATTGCCGGCCGGTTTCGGAATCCGGCTGATTATCAATTGACGGCTGATTATCAGTCGGACATTCCGACGGTAAATCTGCTGGCGAATCGTGAACTGCTGCCGGTTGCTTCAGAGCAGCAGTTTGTTCGGCGACGCTTGCGGCAGTTGATTTTTCTCTCCGATCTTCATGATCGGCCAGATCAAGCTCCGCCTTAAGCTCTGCCGATAGTCCGGCAGCCAGTTCTGAAGCATGGCAGCTGCGTATGGCAGCGTCCGTATGCAGCAGGCTGCCAATCAGGCGCTGCAGGCCGCCGGGAAGATCCTTAACCAGTTCCGGCAGAGGCCGCGAGCGGCAAGCGGATGGCGGCAGACCGGTCAACAGATGCAGCGCCGTCAGGCCAAGTGCATATAGATCACACCCTGGTCCCGGATACCCCGCCAGCAATTCCGGAGCCGCATAATCCGGAGTCAGGGCAAGCCGATCAACCGGATTCTGTGCCTGACCCTCTGTCGTGTCAGATGGTCCGGAGGTCATCAGCCGGGCTGCGCCAAAATCAATCAGGCTGATCTGATCTTGCTCATTGAGCAGCAGATTCTCCGGTTTAATATCCAGATGCAGGATACAGACTTCGTTCTGCTGGTGCATGAACGCCAGGATCCTGGCTGCCTGAACCAGAAGCGGCATAAGCCGTTTCAGCGTGATCCGGCCCTGGTTTTCCGAAGCCAGCTCGTCGAGTGTCCGGCCAGCCAGGTATTCGAAAATGAAACAGGGTTCGTGTCCGGACCCGTCCAATTCACCGAGCAGGCGCGGTAATCCGCTGTGCCAGACCTGGCCGAGCCAGGCGGCGACCCTGGGATCAGTAAAGCTGGCCTTCGGTTTGATCAGGCATTGGCGGCCGCTTAAACGGTCGGCAGCCAGCCAGGCTGTCTGTCGCCGGCTCAGCAAATGATAGCGTTCATCAATCAGATCTCCTGCCTGCATGTTTCAATCTCCCATCAGTCTTGATGCAGATAGAATAACGAAAAAAGGCACCCCCAAGGGTGCCCTTCATGCGACAAAAGCCGACAAGCAACTCGATTATGTATCAACAGAGCGGGCGAACCGCTGCCATTTCAGCTTTTCAGGCGGACTTGTCCTTTTTCAGGATGACTTCCGGCGGTTTCCGGTCAGTCACGCTGGCCTTGGTGATGATGCAGCGGGCGACATCATCGCGCGAAGGTATATCGAACATGATATCCAGCATGATTTCCTCAAGGATCGCCCTCAGTCCGCGAGCGCCGGTGTTGCGCGCGAGCGCCTGCCTGGCGATTTCCTGGACTGCGTCTTCCTCAAAGGTCAGTTCGACGCCATCAAAGTCGAAAAGCTTCTTATATTGCTTGAGCAAGGCGTTGCGCGGTTCCTGCAAGATGCGGATCAAGGCGTCTTCATTCAGGCCCTCAAGGGAGACGATCACCGGCACGCGGCCGATGAATTCCGGAATCAGGCCGTACTTGAGCAGATCCTGCGGCATGATGCGGGCCAGCAATTCGCCAATGTCCTTTTCTTTCCGGCTTTCAATAATTGCGCCGAAGCCGATTGACTTCTGGCCGATCCGGTTTTGAATGATTTTCTCCATGCCGTCGAAGGCGCCGCCGCAGATGAAGAGGATGTTGGTTGTATCGATCTGGATAAACTCCTGGTGCGGGTGCTTGCGGCCGCCCTGAGGCGGCACGTTGGCAATCGTGCTTTCGAGAATCTTCAGCAGGGCCTGCTGGACGCCCTCGCCGCTGACATCCCGGGTAATCGACGGGTTGTCCGATTTGCGGGCGATCTTGTCGATTTCGTCAATATAAATGATGCCCCTCTGCGCGCGCTCAATATCAAAATCAGCATTCTGAATCAGCTTGAGCAGAATATTCTCGACATCTTCGCCAACATAGCCGGCTTCTGTCAGGGCTGTGGCGTCAGCGATCGCAAACGGCACATCGAGAATGCGGGCCAGGGTTTGCGCGAGCAGGGTTTTGCCGCTGCCCGTCGGCCCGATCAGCAGGATGTTGCTTTTGGATAATTCAACCTCATCGGATGTTTTTTTGGTGTCGCCGGCGAAAACACGCTTGTAATGGTTGTATACCGCCACAGCAAGCGCTTTTTTAGCCCGTTCCTGGCCAATGACATACTGGTCGAGCGCTTCCTTGATCCGGACCGGCGACATCAGATCCGTCGAAGCCGGCAGCTGTTCTTTGGCCGGAGCGGCTTCCGGATCCTCATTAAGGATTTCCTCGCAAAGCGCGACGCATTCATTACAGATGAATACGCCCGGGCCGGCAATCAGCCGGACAACCTGATTTTCCGACTTGCCGCAGAACGAGCAGCTGACCTGCGAATAACCTTCGCCGCCCTCGGCTGTGCGGCGGGATCCGCTGCGGCTGCCGCTTTTGCTGCCGCTTTTATTCTTATTATCATGATTATCTGGCATGATCAGGCCCTCTTCTCCATGATCCGGTCAATAATGCCGTAAGTGATTGCTTCGTCAGATGTCATCCAATTGTCCCGCTCGGTGTCGGCGGCGATTTTTTCAATCGGCTGCCGGCAGCGTTCGGCGAGGATGCGGTTCAGGCGTTCCCTGGTTTTCAGGATATGTTCGGCGGCTATCCGGATATCGGAAGCCTGGCCTTGAGCGCCGCCGGACGGCTGATGGATCATGATTTCAGCATTCGGCAGGGCAAAGCGTTTGCCCGGGGCGCCGGAAGCGAGCAGAAAAGCGCCCATGCTGGCGGCCATACCCATGCAGATGGTCTGTACATCCGCTTTAATGTACTGCATCGTGTCATAAATCATCAGGCCGGAATTAATCTCGCCGCCCGGGCTGTTGATATAGAACTGAATGTCCTTCTCCGGATCTTCAGCCTCCAGGAACAGCAATTGAGCAGTGATCAGGCTGGCGGTCACGGAATTCACCTCATCGCTGAGAATGATGATCCGTTCCTTCAGCAAACGCGAAAAAATGTCGTAAGACCGCTCGCCGCGGTTTGTTTGTTCAATGACGATCGGTACCAGGCTCATATGTTGAAATCTCCTTTCACAAGCCGATAGGGGACCTGCAACAGTTCCCCTATCTCCATTATATCTTGATCTGTGATCACACGTCAAAAGATCAGAAAACAATTGTGAATATTCCGAAAATATTTATTTCATCGCAAGCTCGGGCGCCCGGCAAATCCTACTCGGCCGCGTCCGGTTCAGACAAATTCGCTTCCGGTTGCGCCGCTGGTGCCGCTTGTGCCGGATCTGCCTCGGCCGCGTCCTCGGCTGCAGGATCGCCGGCAGGCTCTCCCGCTGCCTGGGATACTGGCGGCGGAGCTATCTTGACGGCGCTGGCTGTCAGGTATTCGACCGTTTTCCTGCTGACCACGCTGTTTTGGACAAAATTATTTTTGTCGGGCTGAATCCGTTCACGAATGTCTTCGGCTTTCATGCCATATTGAGCCGCCATTTTTTCGATCTCAGCATCCACCTCTTCTGCGGCTGCGCTGATATTCTCAGCTTTGGCAATCGCTTCGAGAACCAGCCGGGTCTTGACCCGGTTCAGGGCTGAACCGCGCATCTGCTCTTTGTAGGTGTCCAGCGTCTGGCCGATATAGCCGAGATACTGCTCGAGCTCGATGCCCTGATAGCGCATCTGATTCTTTTGTTCATCAAGCATATGCTCGATTTCGTCGTCAACCATCACGTCCGGGACATCCACTTCGGCGTTCTCAACGACCGCCTGGATGGTGTTTTCCTCGAAAATGCCCTTGGCGCGGTTATTGCTGTTTTCCGTAAGCTTGGCGCGCAGGCTTTCCCGATAGGCGTCCAGGGTATCAAACTCGCTGACATCCTTGGCAAACTCATCATCGAGAGCGGGCAGCTCGCGGATCTTGACGGCATTGATCACGCCTCTGAAGACGACCGCCTGGCCTTGGAGTTCTTCCTTATTGTAATCTTCCGGGAAAGTGACATTGATCTCGAACTCTTCTCCAGGCTTGCGGCCGATCATCTGCTCTTCGAAGCCCGGGATAAATGTTTTCGAGCCGATTTTCAAATCATAGGATGCACCCTTGCCGCCTTCAAAAGGAACGCCGTCAAGAAAGCCTTCATAATCAATGTTAGCCGTGTCGCCATCCTGGGCAGCACGGTCTTCGACCGGGATCATCCGTGAATTGCGATCCTGCATGCGCGTCAGTTCGCGGGCGACATCCTCGTCACTGACCGGGAATTCCGGCATGACGGCCTCGACGCCGGCATATTGCCCCAGCGTAACCTCCGGCTGAACCGTTACGGTGATCGTGAATTTCAGGCCGGTGCTGCGACCGATGGCCAGAATATCCAATTCCGGCTGGGAAACCGGCTTGAGGTCATGTTCGGCGACGGCGGCGGCATAGGCTGGCATGGCGGAAAATTCGATGGCGTCATCATACAGAACGCCCTCGCCATAGTACTTGGTAACCAAGGCCATCGGCGCCTTGCCTTTACGGAATCCGGGAATACTGAACTGGCCGGCGTTTTTCCGGAAAGAGCGCTGCAAAGCCTCTGAGAAATCTTCAGGTGAAACGTCAATGGTCAGGACGACCACATTGTTATCCTTTTTTTCCAGTATTGAAGCCATAATTTTATTCCTCCCACGACATGGTCCGTGTGCTCTGTTTGCAAATGCTTCAAAATTTTAGCACACGGCATCGGAAATGTAAAGAAAGCGCCGCCATTTTCGTGACCTTTTCGTGACCCCTAAAGTGACAAATCAAAAGCAACATGAGAATTGAGGAAGAAGCGATTAGTCTGACACAAATTCTGAGAAGCTTGAACAGGGTGTATAATATAAGTCAAGAATAGCTCAAGCAATACTTTTTCTGATGTCAACGATTCACCAGAATTTGCGATGCATGCCTGTTCTTGATAACCATTAATCGCGGCGCTCACTCTGACATACCCCTTTCGTCGCCTTTTTAAGTTTTCCTTCCTTTACCGCTTTCACGATAGTTTTCAGGCTTTCTGGTCGTTCCGACCGCCAGTCGCTTAACCTTTACTCTGGCAAACGCCCTTTCTTCAAGCTTTTTCTCTGGCAATTGCTTTTACCCTGACAATGATGCGTTTGCTTTGTCACTTAACCCCTTTTCGTGACCTTTTCGTGATAAAATGGCAGCAGTGCACTTGCGGCCAAGCAGTCCGGGAGATTAACACCCGGGGGAGGTACAGGATGTTCGAGACCCTGGCAACCGGAATCTGGATCGGCGCGGCCGCCCTGTTCGGATTGTTGATCGGCAGTTTCCTCAACGTCTGCATCTATCGTCTGCCGGCCGGTTTGACGATCGTCCGCGGCCATTCCTTTTGTCCGCAGTGCAAGCATCCGCTGGGCAGCCTGGACCTGGTCCCTGTCTTCAGCTACCTGCTGCTGGGGCGCCGCTGCCGTTACTGCCATGAACCCATATCGCCGCGCTATGCCCGGATTGAACTCCTGACCTGTGCCTATTTCACCCTGACCGCCCTGGCTGTCCGTCCCGGCGAGACCGGCTGGCCGGAATGGCTGCGCAGCCTGCTGCCCGGATCGGCTGGCGCCCAGCCTGATGGCGTTTTTTCTGCCAGTCTGCTGCTTGCAATCTTCATTGTCCTGGTGTTCAGCGGTTTCCTGGTCTGGGCCATGATCCTGTGGGACGGTCAGACTGCGCCAAACGGACTTCTTCTCTTCATCGCGGTTCCAGTATCGCTCCATCTGGCTTTGCGTCCGGAAAAACTGGTCAGCAGCCTGTTGGCCGCGGCTCTTGCCCTATTGGTCCACTTGCTTCTGACCTGGCTGCGTTTATACCCCGAGATGCCTGCCCGCCAGCGTCTACAGACCGGGGCAAGCCTGGGGCTGCTGGGCCTGGCGGCCGGATTGCCTGCCGTTCAGCCGGTTCTGGCCGTGCTGCTGATCGAACTGCTGTTCTTGTCCCTGTATGGACAGAAAAGCGCCGCAACGGGTCGGGCTGACCAGTTGTGGCGCAGTTTGCCCCTGCAGCTGATCCTGATCGGATCAGTTGCCAGGCTCTTTTTCTGAAGGGTCCGGGTCGTACTCCGAGCCAAACTCCGGGTCAGGCGCTCTGCGGCAGCCGGCGGTAGACCAGTCCGGTCAGGGCAATCAGCAAGGCGGCCAGGACCAGGATATGAATGCTCAGGTTGAAGGATGGGACAAGATGCTCAAGGGCAAAAAACCAAATGACAAATTTCTGGAACAGCTGGTTCCCGGCGTATAGGATCGGGATCACGATGAATGAAAAACCAAAACAGATCCAGAAGGGAACTACAAACAGGCGGCCAAAGCGATAGGCCAGGATGCCGGCTGCCTGCCCGAAAGCATAGGCGAGCAGGAAGGTCGCGAAATAGAGCAGCAGATTAGCCAGAACCGCTGGCAGGCGGGCGCCGGTAAACTGATCGAAGTACAGGTCCAGCAGGATTGCGGCGCTTCTTTGGTTGATCAGGGCTTCATTCATCAGCTCCAGGATTTTGACAACCAGGTTGACGGTCAGGAAAAATCCGGCTGTCAGGACCATCAGGGGGAGATTCGACCAGAACTGGTTGCGGCGGGTATTATTCAACAGCAGCAAGTAATTGAATTCTTCCCGGAAAGAAGCGCAGGCGCCGGCAAAAAGGAATATGGCCGTGCTGATCCAGAAGCTGAAACTGCCCGGGAAATTCTGATCGAGCCCAAATGTTGATGTACCGTCACCGTAACCGGTCTTGATCCGGAACAGAAGATAGAGAACAGCCGGAACGAGCAGATCGACGGCCGCAAAGATGGCCAGATAAATGACAGCGGCCCGTTTCAGGCTGTGCAGACGATATTGGCAGCATAAGCGCAAACGCGTTTTATTTGGCATCTTTCACACCTGCCTTTCTTGAGATTCGGTCAGATAAATGAACAGTTTTTGCAGGGAAACCGGCGTAAGCTCCAGATCGGCAGCCTGGGCCAGCGAACGCTGCTCCCCGGTCAGGGGGCCCCGCACCGCCAGGATGGCCAGATGTCCGATCCCTTCGCGGTTGAGGACGGTCAGATTCTGATCCCTGACGAAGGTTTCGACAGCTTCGCTCCGCCCGCTCAGGGCCACGGACCGCTGGCGCAAGGCGGCTGCAGGTTCACAGGCGACCACGCGGCCTTCTTTGAGGATAACCACGTCCTCAAAAATCTCCGCGGACTCGTCAATTAAATGGGTGGACAGAAGAAAGGTGCGCGGGTGTTCGCTGTAATCCTGGATCAAGGCCTGATAATATAAGTCGCGGATCGCCGCGTCCAGGCCGAGAATCGGTTCGTCAAAAATGGTGATCTCCGCCCGGGCAGCCAGGCCAAGGACGACCCGCAGGATAGATTCGTAGCCGCGGGAAAGATTCTTGTATTTTTTACGCGGATCCAGCTGGAACAGCCGGCAAAGAGAATCGGCATATCCCCGGTCGAAGTCCGGATAGAATCTGGCAGCCGTCCCGAGAATTTCGCTGACGCGCATGCCCGTAGGGAACAGATTCTTCTCCGGCATATAGCAGATTCGGGCCAGCGCCTCCTGGTTGTTGAGGCCAGGCTGGCCGAACAGCCAGATCTGGCCAGTCGGGCTGTAAATCCTCGAGGTGATCAGATTGAGCAGCGTTGTTTTACCGGCGCCGTTGCGGCCGAGCAAACCGTAAATTTTGCCGGATTCCAGCTGCAGATCGATCTGATCCAGAGCCCGGACGCTGCCATAGTTTTTGGACAGGCCATGGATCTCCAGAATCGTGTTCATCATTTATCGTCCCCTTCCGTTCTATTTTCGATCATCCGGCATATTTCCGCCGGCCCGATACCCAGACGCCTGGCTTCAGCCAGCAGCGGCCGGATGAAGCTCTCATTGAATGATAACCTGCGTTTTTCCCGGATCTGCCGCCGGGCGCCTGTGGCGACAAACATGCCGATGCCGCGCTTCTTGTACAGGATCCCTTCATCGACCAGGATGTTGATGCCTTTGCCGGCGGTCGCGGGATTGATCCGGTACAGCGCTGCCAGCTGATTGGTCGAGGGCACCTGGGCCTCCTCTTCCAAAGCCTGCTGCAGGATGCTGTCTTCGATCTTTTCCGCGATCTGCAGGTAGATCGAGCGGTCGTCAGCCAATTCTATCTGCATAAGCAGTCATCCTTTCCTCTTCGTTTGTTATTTGGTATAGTAGTTAATTACTTATGTAACTAACTTACCAGAAAAAATAAGACCTGTCAAGAGGATTCGCAAAATCTTTCCGCAATATTTTTCGCAATATTCCGGGAAGCCCGGCTGGCTCCGGAGCCGGGCAAGGCCAACACCTCCGGCCCGGCGCCGATTCAATTCCCTTCCGCAACATGGTATTTCCGTATATTGTTCTCCTGCTCCGCCAGAGTCCTGGAGAAAACGTTCGAGCCATCGCCGGTGGCGCAAAAATAGAGATAGGAATGCTTCTCCGGCCAGAGCGCGGCACGGATCGCATCTTCGCCGGGCGAGCAGATCGGTCCGGGCGGCAGTCCCTGGTAACGGTAGGTGTTATAAGGGCTGTCAAATTCATTGATTTGCTCGTCTGCAAGCCAAAGCGCAGTTTGCTGTCCGGCTTCCTTGCGCAAGTAATTAATCGTGGCGCAGGAACGCAGAAATCCATTGTCCTGGTTCAGCTTATTGTAGAATACACCCGAGACAGTCCGCATCTCCTCCGTTCTGGAGCATTCATTCTGAATTATCGAAGCCAGGGTGATGACCTGGTCCAGGTTCATTCCGAGCAAAGCCGCCCTTGCCTCATATTCGGCGAGCAGTTTGTTTTCTGCATGGTTCAGGAAGGTCCGGATCATGGTTTCTTCGTCCGCATTCACATCAAACTCATAAGTGTCTGGAAAAAGATAGCCTTGCAGCAGCCATTCCCGCCTGGCATTCTTGGGAATCCGGGTGACAAAATCATAATCCAGGAAATTCTGCGGATTGCCGACCAGACTGTCCAGCACCTGTTCGTCAAAGTTGACGCCAGCCGCGCGCAGCCGCTTTTTCACTTCGCTGTAGGTCAGGCCTTCGGGAAAAGTCACCCGGACAGTCTGGGGTTTACGGGACAAAACAAACATAATCTCGTCGTAACTCATTTGCGGGGTAACAAAATGGGTCCCGGCCAGGTATGATCCGTCAAACCCGTTGAATTTCGAAAGCAAAATGAAAGCGAACGTGTTGCTGATGACCTCTTTCTGGCGCAGAAGTTCGGCGATTTGCCGCGTATCCGCCGCCCTGGGAACGATCAGCTCGACCATTCCCGGCGCTTCCTGGCCGGCGGCGGCAGGAGTGCTGCCGTTCTGGCTGCCGACGTCATATTGTTCTTCCAGTTTGCGAAACCGTGCATCCTGGAAAAGGACATAGGTCAGACCAAAATAAAAGCCTGCGGCCGTACAGACGATCAGGAAAAACAAGCATGCAACCGCGGCCAGAGTACGGGTAATCTTTCTGGCAATCAAAGTAAACCCCTTTCCTGTGACTCTTTCACTTGGCTGTTTGCCGCAGAATACCATTGACCTGACCGCCTGTCAATATTATATGGAAACTATTATTATTATATTAACTATTTAAATATACTCATAATTTTATTTATCAGCTACATTTGATTAATCGTATTAATTAATGTGGCTCATAGCTACATTTCTCACTCAGCATCCTGACCCCGGCGAATGATTATTTTTATCAGTTGACATCACTGGTTCCATAAGCCATAATTTTTTCTAACTGATGATCGTTTTTACAGGAAATATCTCGCCGGTCACCCGACCGGTATTCGTTAGCGCAACTTTTATGAAACAGAGGGGGAAGTCTGATGAAGGTTTATGCCGGGACTGTCGTAACGTGTAATGATGCCAACACGGTCAGCCGTTTTCTGGTTGAGGACCGGGGCAAGATTATCCATGTGGGAGACGAGCTGCCGGAACCATATCGCCAGACTCCGCGCGAGGACTTGAACGGCCGGGCTTTGCTGCCGGCGTTCGTCGACACGCACCTGCATTTTTCCTCCTACGCGCTGTTTGCCGCGACCCTCGATGTCCGCCAAAGCCGGAACCACGAAGAGATTTACAGCTTAATCAGCGATTACGTCCGCGGCAGCAGCAGAAAGTATGTCATCGGCTTTGGCGCTTCCGCAAATTGTGTGCCGGAGCGGACTTTGATCAACCGCGCTGAGCTGGATCGCGTCTGTCCGGATCTGCCGGTCATGATCGTCAAATACGACGGCCATGCCGCGGTCATCAACACCGCCCTGATGCGCGAACTGCCTGAGCCGGTCCGAAAGATGCGCGGCTATAACGCCGATAGCGGCGAAATGAACCAGGATGCCTTTTTTGCCGTAACCGACCATATGACCGCCAAGGTGTCGCCGCTTGATCTGGTGCGCTTCATGCTCCGGGGCATCGACCGTCTGGCCGGCAAAGGCATTGGTTTGATCCAGGCGGCCGAGGGCGTCGGTTTCCCGCGCGACCTGGATGTGGACCTGGTCCGTTTTCTGTCCCGCGGGCAGCGCAACGCTTTTGCCACCCGCATCTATTTCCAGACCATGGATATCGCCAAAGTGCTCCGCCGCAAACTGCCGCGGATCGGCGGCTGTTTCGCCACGGCCCTGGACGGCTGCTTTGGTTCCGAAGACGCCGCTTTGCTTGAGCCCTACACGAACGATTCGCAAAACCGGGGTGTGCTTTTCTATACCGACAGCCAGGTGACTGAATTTGTCAAAGCCGCCAATCGCGCTAATCTCCAGGTTTCCCTCCACGCCATTGGCGACGCCGCCTTCGTCCAGGCCCTGAACGCCATCGAAGCCGCGCTGCAGGATTTCCCGCGCGAGGATCACCGCCATATCATCATTCACGCCAGTCTTGCCACCCGGGAAGGACTGGAACGGGTCGCCCGGCTGGGAATCGGCATCGCTATGCAACCCGCATTGCTTGACTGGCCTCAGGAACCGCCGGAATATCAGCGGCACATCCTTGGGCCGCGCACCGAAGCCATTTCGCCGCTACATTCCATGCTCGACCTGGGCATCCATATCGGCGGCGGATCGGACGCCCCCTGCGCGCTGCCGGATCCGATCGAAGGCATCTACCAGGCCTGCAACCGCAGTGTGCCCGGTCAGTCGATCACGATTCCCGAAGCCCTGCGCCTGTTCACCTATGAAGCGGCGCGCCTGAGTTTTGACGAAAAACAGCGCGGTTCGCTCGAGAACGGCAAAATAGCCGACCTGGTTATATTGAACCAAAATCCGCTCGCCCTGCCGCCGGACCGGCTGCGCAGCTTGCAAGTGGAAAAGCTGATCCTCTCCGGCCGGGATTACCGCCCCGGACAGGGGCTGGGCAGCCTGCTCTGGAACGGCCTTATTGGCGCCAACCCGGCGCGGTGATTCCGGCGGATCACGCCGGCAGCGGTAAACGGTCTGCAGGTGATCGGTCAGTACTTGATATAGGCGACCTTGTGGTCCGTGAAAAATTCAATGCCGGTGCTTCCCGCCTCGGGCAAGCCGAAGCCGGATCCTTTAATGCCGCCGAAACTCAACTGCGGCTCTTTCATGGCAGTCATGAGATTGACATGGGTCAGGCCGGCGTCGGTTTGTTCCAGAAAAGAAAAAGCGCGCCCGATATCCCGGGTAAAGATAGATGATGCCAGGCCGTATTCGCTGGCATTGGCAACGGCCACCGCCTCGGCAAAATCCCTGGCCTCGAGGATGCTGAGAACCGGTCCGAATATTTCCTCCCGGGCCAGAACCATATCCGGGGTGACGCCAGAAAAAACCGTCGGCTGAAGAAAGCAGCCTTGATCATAAGGTTTGCCCTGCAGCCTCTGGCCGCCCCAGGCGAGTTTGGCTCCTTCACTTATTCCAATATCAATATATTTCAATATCGTATTCATCTGATCAATTCCGCATACCGGTCCCATCGTGGTCCGGCTATCCCTGCCGTCGCCAACGGCGATCCGGGCTGTTTCGTCCAATAACGCCTGCAGGAAAGGCTGGCTGGCTTCCCGGACCACAATCGCCCGGCTGGTCGATGTGCACCATTGCCCGGCGCAGGAAAAGGCCGCGGCGGCAACCGCCCGGGCTGCTTCGGCCATGTCGGCGTCCTCCAGGATAATTGCCGGATTTTTCCCGCCCATTTCCAGCTGGGTCCGGATCATGTTCCGCGCCGACCGCTCATGAATCTTTCGCCCGACAGCGGTTGAACCGGTGAACGAGATCGCCTTGACCGCCGGATTGTCGCAAATCGCTTCGCCGATGGCAGCGCCGCTGCCGGTGATGAAATTCAGCACACCGTCCGGCAGACCGGCATCGGCCAGCAGTTTGGTAAACAGATACCCAACCTGCGGCGTCAGGCTGGCCGGTTTGAAAACACAGGTGTTGCCGGCCATCAAGGCGGGCGTGACTTTCCTGGCCGGGACATTCAAAGGGAAATTCCAAGGGCTGATCACGCCGACCACCCCCAGAGGCCGGCGCTGGCTATAGGCAAAAACGCCTTCGTGAACTGACGGCGCCGTCTG
>DOFA01000073.1 GCA_003532195.1 Clostridiales bacterium | reverse complement strand
TGGCCTTCAGCTTCTGCTGCTGGATTGGATCAAGATGCTTTAACAGGTCGAGGCGCGACTCATCGAAGCTGAAGTCGCGCACGCTTTTGATCCCCCACGGCGCCAGGGCAGCCAGGGCAGCTTGAGCAGGGATCTTGGACGCCGCGAGAACGCGGGTCGTGTCTTTTTGCTCCAGGGAGTCGAACAAGAGAAAACAGCCACTCAGGCGGGTGTCCAGCTGCCTGATCCGGAAATCGCCGCCAAAATCCAAATGCACCAGGCCGCCAAGCGCCGAAGTATAGTGATCCATCCGCCCACCGGGTTCATGAAACTCCGCAACCTCAGCCTGGAAAGCCAGTTCAGCGATCTGCCTGGGCTGCTCCCTGGCCGGAACGCCAATTCCTTCCAGCAAGGCCTTGATTAAAACCACAACCATGGTGCTGGATGAACACATGCCTTTACCGATCGGAATTGTTGAATCCAGGCGGATGTCAAATCCCGGCAGTTCATAACCGGCTTTGAGCAGAACCTGAACTGAGCTTTTCAGATAATCGCGCCGTTTTTCGTATACAATCGGCCTGGTCAAATCAATGGTTTCATATTCATACAGGTTTTGTTCATTAACCGAATCGAGCCGGTCCAGCCGGCTGTCGCGGATAGCGATCCGGATCTGGCGGTCGCTGCGGCGGGACACGGCGGCGCAGAAGCGCAGATCAATCGCCGCGGCAATGACTTCCAGGCCCAAATAGTCCTGGTGTTCGCCAAAAAGGCAAAGTCGGCTGGGTGTTGAAACCCGTATGGTTTCAGGCATGGTTTTTCCCCCCTCGACGGTTGGTAACCGGTGTTATGCTTAATATAATGCACACCTGGCGTCTGATCTATAGTCGAAAGGACCTGTTTTTTGCACAATCGGCCTAACATGCATAATCGGCCGAAAAGCAAAACCAGCCCGAAGGCAAAACCATCCCGAAGGCTGGTTCAACCGGCTTCGCAGCCTTGCCATCCCATGCGGCGCAAACAGGATCTTGCGTTCATTTTCAATCGATCCGAACCTTAACCACAACCTTGCGTACCGGCTGCGGCTGACCAAGTGCCAGTCCGGGCATATGGGCATCCTGGGGGTAGAGAATCATGAAAGTGCCGGCGCCGCAAGCCAGATTGACGCCGGATCCCTGAAGCAGCTGGAAATCTTTCCCGGCGTCATAATCCGTTTCGGCTTTCAGGCTGCCAATCGGGGCATACCCGATCTGTTCGCTGCCGGAAGCCACATACTGGATATCCAGATAACGCCTGTGGGCTTCCCATATCCCGTCGGCAGGATCCTTAGTATCATAAATCTGGACCAGGGCATACAGGTCGCTGCCGGACAAATCGTAACGGCCGGGCTGCAAATCGGACAGTTCGGTCTGGGCCAGCCAGATCAGCCCGGCTTTGATTTTTTCACCCAATCCGTAATAATGAGCCGCTTGGTTGATGTGATCGATGATCATAATATTCCTCCCCGGATATAATCTGCTTTAATGATACTATAACGCATAAGCATTCCAGTCAGCAACTTCAGTTGAAGAGAACCGGTTCCCTGGTGCGTCGGGCGTTTTGTTTAAAAATGCTGTCATCGGCGGGGTTCCCGGTCTCCGGCGAGCGCATGGTCAGGAGAACGGCTGAGGGGTCGACCAGATCGCGGCGGCGCAAGTACGATTTTTTTCCGACCGGCACATGCAGGTAGTCAGACAAATTTTCAGTCTGGGTCAAAGGATCTGAGCTGATCGTTGCATAGATCTCGAGGTGCAGCATGCAGGTCCCATCGTAGTTTTGTTTTAAAGTGCCAATCTGCTGGCCCTGAACCACCTGGTCGCCGATGCTGACGCTCGGAATCAATTCGCAGTAGCGGATTGTTGTGCCATCTTGATTGGCGATCGCGATTTCCGACAAGCCCTGGTAAAAGTCATCGATGTTTTGCACCCAACCGGCGGTCATAGCATAAATCGGCGTCCCCGTCGGAGCATAAAGGTCGATGCCGGCATGGATGCGTCGGCTGGAACGGCTGGAACCGAACAACCCATAGACGGGGGTTTCAGTTTCGACCTGCAGGGGGAAAATCCAGTCGGCAGTAATGGACCGGTCAATACCCGGGTAATCCTGAACGGGTTCATCAGCAGGCGCGGCGGTTGGCGCTGCGGTTGGCCCTGAGGGAACGGGCGTTAATTCACCCGTGGCAACCGAGCCGGATGTGCCTGCCGTTAGCTTTGAATCGGGTTCAGGGAAAAAACTCCAGCTCACCAGGAAAATCGAAGTCGCCAGGAACAGGCAAGCGGCCACAGCAGTAGCCAGTCGGTACGACCTGTTTTGGATCACCATGCGGAACAATCGGTCAGCAAAACTGTGCGGGCGTCGCCGGCGGCGCGCGGTTTTCCCAGTAAAATTCTGACTTCGTAATGAACGGTTATCAAGTTTGCCTATGATCTTGTTCGATCCGGGCAGCCGGTCACGCGGATCGGATGTATAGCGGATGTAAGCCGGCTGCTGTTGATTTGGCGCATTGCTTCGATGTTTCATAAGCAGGTTTTTCACGCTTCACGGATCCCGCCCGGGATTGTGAATCTGCTCCTTATTTTGCAGAATTCCTCTGTGATTATACCATAGGATAACCATTGGCTCGGTAACATTTTAATGTCAGGTAACGCGAGTTGTTTGCTTGCGGTCCAAGATGGGATTATAATCGTTATGGACAGTCTGGCTGATGGATAAGTTACCGGCTGGCCGGGGGGTTATGACCATGATTTTTTATGTCGGCACTTATACCCGTTTGGGCGGACCTGGCATAGCCGTCTGCTCGCTGTCCGGAAACCGGCTATCCCTGCTCGGCAGTGAACTGATTTCCGATCCGACTTATGTGATCCTATCGGATGACCGCCAATTTCTCTATTCAGTCAGCAGTGATCCCGCAGAAAGCGAAACAAGCGGCGCGGTTGCCGCGTACCATATCGAAGGAAGCCGGCTTGTCCCGATGTCGCGCCGCGGCACCGGCGGCGCAGGTCCCTGCCACCTGTGCCTGAGCGCCGATGGGCGTTTCCTCTATGTCGCGAATTACCATGGCGGCAGCCTGGCTGTTTTTCCGGTAACCGCTTCCGGCGCAGGCGAAAAAATCCAATTCATTCAGCATCAGGGCCGAAGCATTCATCCCGAACGGCAGCAGGGACCCCATGTGCATCAGGTTTCCTTCCTGCCCGGAACTCATTTGCTGGCCGTGGTTGATCTCGGTCTGGATGCTGTCCTGACTTACGCTCAGGATTGCGCTACCGGCCTCTTGAGGCAAGTTGGGCGGCTGGACTGCGTCCCGGGTTCCGGCCCGCGCCACTTGGCGTACGGATTAAACGATATTGCCTATCTTGCCGATGAACTGGGAAATAAGATCAATGTTTTGCGTCCGCAAGGCCAATCCTTCGTCCGGGTGCAAACTTTGCCGACGCTGCCCGAAAACTGGACTGGCGATAGTTTTTGTGCGGCCGTCCGTTATATCGGCCGCAAAGTTTTCGTATCTAACCGCGGACATAACAGCCTGGCTGTGTTTGATGTTCTTGACGACGGACAACTGCAGCCGGCCGGTGTTTTTCCGACCGGAGGCGGTTTCCCGCGCGATTTCTTTCCGCTGCCGGACGGACAGATCCTGGTCGCCCATCAAGCGGGCGATGTCTCCCTTCTTTGCCAAAATTCGTCGAACGAATGGGTCAGAGCCGCTGACCCGCTGCCAATACCGGGAGCGGTCTGCATCTGTCCGGTTGGTCCATAAGCAGCCGTGAATGTTGTTGGAGTGTCAGGATGTGCCCATGCGATCGCCAAGGTAATATGAGCCGCAACCCAAAGCGACTGCAACTGCAAACCCTGTATAACGTCAGGGATTTGGGCGGTTTTTCCGCATCCGGCGGCCGGGTGACCGCGCACGGCCGTTTTCTGCGATCGGATGCGCCAGTTCGCCTGAATGCTCATGACCTTCAGTTGCTATTGGATTATCCGATTCATACCGTTATCGATTTACGCAGCCTGTCGGAAATCCAGGACCAGGCTCCCGGGCTGCGCGACCACCCGGCAGTAACCTATCACAATATTCCTCTGCTGGGCAGCGATCTGGAAGCAGAAATCGCCGCTCTGCCCGGTTTTGAGGTTGGGCGGGAACAAATTGGCTTGCCGGATTTGTATGTTTACCTGCTTGACCATGCCAGAGATTCACTCGGTCAGGTTTTCCGATTGCTAGCCGAGGTTCGCGATAACGGCGCCTGTCTTTTTCACTGCTCCCACGGGAAAGACCGGACCGGCCTGGTTGCCGCCCTGCTCCTGATGCTGGCCGGAGTCAGCGATCCGGATATTGTTGAAGATTACCAGATCAGTTCAGCCTATCTGAAGCCCTGGTTCGATACTTTCATCAGTTCTGTTCCTGAAGATACTTTACATTTTTTTCAGACAGACCCTCAAAACATGATTTTGACATTGAATTATTTCCGCCGGCATTATGATTCTGCCGAGAATTTTATGCTTATATGCGGCTTAAACCAAAAGGAAATTACGCGGCTGCAAGAGAAAATGCTTAGCTGATATTGAGACGATACTGCCGGATTTTCCGGCGTACACGATTCAGAGCGTTGTCAACCTTTTTTGCGGTGCATCCAAGGCAACCGGCGATCTGCTGATAACTCAGTTTCTGGATGAACAACAGAACCACCTGCTGTTCCAGCGGACTGAGTTCCTCTTGAATAAAAAATTGCAATGAAGTTAATTCTTCCCGGTTGAGCAAAGTTTCTTCCGGATTGGGATTGCCCGGTTCGGCCAGCAGATCCAGCAAGTTCAGATCACCATCATCCTCAGTCTGGATCAGGCTCTGTAAAGACAGTGACCGGTTCAAAGGATGATGTTTTTTACGTGAAGCCTGTCGGATAGCATCGGTAATCTGAGCCATGATACAATACGAGGCAAAAGCCGCAAAAGGCACCTGATGTTCCGGCCGATAATTACGAATAGCTTTAAAAAGGCCGATCATTCCTTCCTGAATGACATCCTCGGCATCGGCGCCGGCAATGTATAATGATGATGCTTTGCGGCGGACAAGGTCCTTATAGCGGATCAACAGGTTCTCAATTGCCTGCTGGTCTCCGCTGGCTGCCATAGCGAGCAACTGATCGTCATTCAGTTGTTTTTCCTGTTCCGTCCGCATTTTCTGTTTCGATACCCATTTCGATATCTGTTTCGATTTCCGTTGCGATATCCGTTTCGATCTCCGTTGCGATGTCCGTTTCGATGTCCGTTTCGATCTCGCCATCTGAAATTTTTGTTGTTTTTACTGTTTTTTCCGTTTTAATCTTCTGTCGGGCGGCAGCAGCTTCAAAAGTGACAATCCCCGCAGCAACAGCTGCATTCAATGAATTTACTTTTCCGTGCATCGGGATTGAAATCAGAAAATCGCAATGACGGCGCAGTATCGGACTAAGACCTTCGCCTTCGCTGCCAATCAGAATCGCCAGCGGACCATTCCAGTCAGCCTGGTGATATTCGACCTTGCCGTCGGAATCAGTCCCGGCGATCCAGAATCCTTCTTCTTTCAATTTTTGAATCGTCTGGGACAAATTACCGACCCGAGTGACCGGCACATGTTCAATCGCTCCGGCTGACGCCTTGGCTACAGCAGCGTCCAGGCCAACGGAACGGC
>DOFA01000086.1 GCA_003532195.1 Clostridiales bacterium | reverse complement strand
CTGGAAATCCGCCGGTCCGGATCCGCCGCCCTGGACCTGGCTTATGTCGCCTGCGGACGCCTGGACGGATTTTTCGAACTGAAGCTGCAACCCTGGGATTATGCTGCGGGCGCCTTGCTGATCCGGGAAGCCGGCGGCGCTTTAACCAACTGGCAGGGCCAAGATGCGGATTTGTGCTATCCGGACAGCGTCCTGGCCACAAACGGACTGATCCATCAAACGATGCTGGATTTACTCGCCGTAGACGGTTCATGAATCCGCAAGTTCCGGCAAGGGTCCGGCGGCAGCGTTTTCGGCGGTGAATTGAAAGAAAGCAGCAACTGCCTTATAATGATGTTGCATCCCATGTGAGAGAGTCATTCGTGCCTGTGCAGGAATCATCAGTGTTCATCGAACAGAAACGCCGGCCGGGATATCTTGTTTGCCGACGTTGCCGGTCAAAAAAGCGAGGGATGATCATGAGCCTGTTCACCAAGGACCAGTTGTTGAATCTGCAGAAAATCCGACTTTTTCCGAGTATCTCCCTGTACCTCCCGGTTCAGAAAGAAGGGGCCGACACCCGCCAGGGGCCGATCCGGCTGCGCCGACTGGTTAAGGCGACCGAGGAAGCGCTGCGCAGCAAAGGCCTGCGTACGCCGCACATCGAGCAGCTGCTCAAACCGATCCAGGATTTATATGATGATGCCCTGTTTTGGGAACATCAGGAAGCCACCCTGGCTTTATTTATCAATGACGACGGTCTGATCATGCATCAGCTGCCCATTGCGGCCGACGAATCCGTAACCATTTCCGACCGGTTTATGATCCGGCCGCTTTTGCCGATGATCCTTCACGACGGTCACTATTTCCTTTTAGCCCTGGGTCTGGGGGATACCCGGCTTTATCGCTGCACACGCTACAATTTCGGGGAAATTCCGCTGGGCGACCGCCCAGAGTCCCTGAAAGATGTTTTTGACACTTATAGTGTCGAAAGGCAGCTTCAACATCACGGCGGTTCCGGCAGAGGCCGCAATGCCTCAGGCGGCGCCGGCGGTTCGGTTTTCCATAGTTCGGAGTCAGCCAAGGACAGCGAAAAAGACCGGATCGACGAATATTTCCGCCAAATCGACGCCAGCCTGAAAAAAACCATCGGCGAAGACAACTCGCCGCTGGTCGTAGTCTGCGTTGACTATCTCTTTCCTTTGTTCAAGGCGATTACCCGTGATTCCCGTGTGATGGAAAACCACATCTCCGGTTCACCGGATACATTGAAACGTGAAGTTCTGCTCCGCAATGCCTGGGAGATTGTCCAGCCGGTTTTTAATAAGGAAAAAACAGCGGCCTTGCGCAATTGCAGCAAACTGATGGGTACGCCGCGGGTTATCGAAGACATCCGGCTGGTTCTCCCGGCAGCGGTTCATCGTCAGGTTGACACGCTTTTCCTGCTCGAAGGCGCTCAAGCCTGGGGCAAAATTGATCCGGCCAGCGGGCGGGTTTCCCTGACAGATGAAGGCCGGCAGCCGGATTTTGGCGAAGAAGAACTGATGGACCAGGCGGCCATGCAGGTGATGCAGCATGGCGGCCAGGCTTTTGTCCTGACAGCCGACGAAATGCCCGATCAGGCCGACTGCCTGGCTTTGCTCCGCTTCGAGGCTCCGCCTGTCGTCTGAAACCCTATCATTAACTTTTCTTCGTCTTATCGCCGTTAGGAGGGCGCCGATCGGTCAGCCGGGCCATCACCGCATGCGTCTGTCCATCGTCAGCGAGCAGAAAACGGCTGCCGGCAACCACCTGGCCATCCACGGTCAGATTCGACACGGCAATTCCTGGACCGGAACGGTTCTGGAACCGGATCTGATAGACAGTTCTGCCCAGCCGGTAATCCACCTGGTATTCCCGGAAGGAAGGCGGAACGCAAGGATCCAGGATCAGCCATTCGCCTTGCCGCCTGATGCCGAGAAAATCGTGGAGGACGGCCTGGTACATCCAGCCGGCCGACCCCGTATACCAGCTCCAGCCGGCCCGGCCTTGAAAGGGCTCGGCCATGCAAATATCAGCCGACATGACATAAGGTTCCTTCTCGTATAGGTAGGCTCCCTGCAAGCCTTGGGTCGCCCGGATAGGATTGAGCAGGCTGAGAAGCTTCCAGGCTTCGTCTGTCTTCTTCAATCTGGCGAAAGCCATCGCCAGCCAGATGGCCGCGTGGGTATACTGGCCGCCGTTCTCCCGGACTCCGGGATAATAGCCCCGGATATAGCCGGGATTGTCGGCTGTTTTATCAAAAGGCGGCGTCAGCAGCAGGATGGCACGGTGATCCGGGCGCACCAGCATGCGGCGCGCCGATTCGATCGCCTGGGCCGCCCGCCGGGGTTCGCCAGCTTCGGACAGGACAGCCCAGGACTGGCTGATTGAGTCGATCTGGCATTCCTCGCCGGCAGCAGAACCCAGCGGTTTGCCATTGTCAAAAAAGGCCCGCAGGTACCATTGGCCGTCCCAGCCCTGATTCTCGAGATTGCCGGCCAGGTTGGCGGCCAGGCTGGACAAGTGGCGCTGACTGGCTGGATCGCGCTGTCCCCGGCACAGCGGCGCGAAGCGGTGCAGAACCGCATACAGGAACCACCCCAGCCAGACGCTTTCACCACTGCCCTGGCTGCCGACTTCGTTCATGCCGTCGTTCCAGTCGCCGCCGCCCATCAGCGGCAATCCGTTCCGGCCGAACCGGCAGGCATGTTCAATCGCCAGCAGGCAGTGCCGGTAAACAGAATCGGTTTGATCCGTTATCCGGGGTATGAACATCATCTCCTGTTGCTCCTCGGCCAGCAATTCGCCGGAGAGGAAGGGGACCTGTTCCTTGAGAATCGCATGATCGCCGGTATGACGGATATATTCGGCCGTGACATAAGGCAGCCAGAGCAGGTCGTCCGAAATCCGGGTCCGCACGCCGACGCCGCTTGGCGGATGCCACCAGTGCTGGACGT
>DOFA01000006.1 GCA_003532195.1 Clostridiales bacterium | reverse complement strand
GGAATCCGCTCATACCGGGGATCAACAGGAACGCGAAGTCATAGCCGATCCGGTGGCTGCATTCAATGACGTTGACCGGATCAAAGGTATCTGGCACATAGCCGAGAACTTCCTGAAACAGAGGCCTGCTGTAATTGCATTCGAAAATCGGCACCTGATCGGGTTCCTGATGTTTTAGCGCGCATAATAACCTCTCACGGCCTGTCATATGAAACCTCCACTCTGACATCCGCCCTCCGGTCACAGGTATGTTCAAGACAAACGCGGCGCCTGTTCGGCTGCTGATTTTAACTTGGCGGAATATCTTGAATTTTAATCGTTTTAAAATGTTTTGTCAATTCGCGGGTTTAACGCTGGTTTGCCATTTGCCGGTTTATAGAAGCTATGTTTATCCCGTTTCCAGCGTTTATTCCTTCGATTTATGACCGTCTGACCGGCGAAGACCAGGCTGTGCGGTCCTGGCTGTCGGTCACCTCCACCCGGATGAAGCGTTCGGGGCCCGAGAAGGGATAGACCGCCGCGGTCAGGCCATGCCCGCTGCTGGAGCAATGGTTCGAATAGACGACATTCGAAAAAAAGACAATATGCTCGGCCGGCGTGCAGGTGACTTCAAGCCGGTCCTCTTTCATTTCCAGACGGATCTGCGGCCCCTGGGTCGCATAAAAATCACCGCGGCGGATCGCCGCCATCAGGGCTGCGGGTGTACAGCTCTCGCAACGGACCATGATATAGCTTTTTGTTTCCTCACCGTCATAAAAATGGCTGTCATCGGCGGCAAAGCAGGGCAGCAGATAATCCTGGCAAGCCAGCTGATCGACAACCAATCCGGAATAAGGCCGCGCGCTGTGCGGTAAATCGGATACCGAATTGTAAATCTCCGTCCCAGCCAAGCCACGCAGCATCCGTATATGCTCCGGCATATTCAGCGACCAGGCCGGATGCGCCAGGATCGCCAGACCGCCGCAGCCATTGATCGCATCAATCATCGCCTGAGCCGCAGGACGCGGTACAGCGGTCAGTTCGGGCTGCCGGGCCATTCCGATGCCGACAATATGGATAATCCCGTCCCGTGGATCGCTTCCCGTATCGTATTCGCAGCCGGAAAGCAGCAGCATGTGCTCTTTCTGCGCCATTCCCTGATAGCGCCAGTGATCGGTCAACGCCAGAAAATCATAATCTGCGTCGGCATAAAGCTTAATCACATCCTCCGGAGCCCGGCGACCGTCGGAATTTGTCGTGTGCGCGTGCAAGTTGCCTTTAAACCATTTCTGTCCGTTCGCATCGATAAACATGTCAGTTCCCCTTGTCTTGATCGGATCGGATTGACAAGTCCAGCCGGTCTGCCGCCCTGGCCGGCCGTCTTCTTCGAAAGTTACGTTACTTTGCAGAAGTCAATCGGTAATGTCCACGGGCCAGGATCTTGTCATCTTATAGCCCATTCTGTTCAGCATATCCCGTTGTTTGGCGGCAAAAACAGGAGCCATGGCTTCCATATCGATTTTGGTTGTCTTTGTGTCGCGGACGATAAACTCGCCATCCACCAAGACATCTTTTATGGTACGCGACTGACCAGAATATACCATTCCCATCAGTCTTTCGCAATGAGGAGTGACCATCTCGGGTCGGGTCGAGGAGTGGATGACAAGGTCAGCTGCCTTGCCGACCTCCACGCTTCCGCATTCGTCCGCTACGCCCAACGCGTAAGCGCCGTTGATGGTAGCCATCTCGAATGCATCCTCGCGGGTTAGCCCCGGGTATTCACAATTCGCTTCGCGGTGACCGACACAGGCCAGATACATCTGCTGGAAAATATCCAGACCGTCGCACCAGTTGCCGGAGTCGGTGCCAAGCGCCACCTTGATGCCGCGGTCAAGCATTTCCTTGAAGCGGCCCACACGCATGGCGCCCAGGCCGTAGCGGAATGAAGCGCCGGGGCAGTGGATCACGCAGGGCTTGCGCTTTTCCAGAATATCCAGGTCGCGGTCGGAAGTATGGATGACATGAACCAGCGTGGTATGCTCGTCCAGCACCCCCAGAGAGTCCAGCCACTCGATGGGAGTCCTGTTGTAGGTCTTGCGGAACCATTCGATCTCGGACTCGTAAACACAGGTGTGTACCTGCATCTGCACGCCGTATTCCTGAGACAGAGCTTTGCCGGCCTTCATAAGTTTCGCTGACGTATGCTCCATGCCGGGAAGGCCAACATGGGCGCCTATGGGCATGGTGCGGCTTCTCTTGTATTTGTCCAGCTGATAACGGAACAGTCTGATGCACTTGTCGTAAGGGTACTCCATGATCTTAAGCTCTGGCGTATAGTCATCGCTGATTCCGTGGCTCGTATACCCCTTGACGCCTACCACGTTTGCGCCTTTGAAAATGCCGTCCGTAAAACGTGCGCCGCCGGTATCACCGAAGAAGGTAGTGCCGTTGACCGCCATCTCCGCGGCAGCAAGCAGGAGGCTGTATTCCTCGTCTTCAGCTGTAATGCTGTTGACTATTGGGTTTTCATACTTTTCCCAAACATCGGACACAGTAAAGGTATCCGGCACAATGTCGCGCACCAGATGCCACGCGACGTGCTCATGCGCGTCGATCAGACCGGGGTGAACGATACTGCCCTTGCAGTCATGTGGGTTTCCATCATAACCGGACAGAATTTCATTTGTTTTGCCCACAGACGTGATCTTTCCGTCCCGAATGGCTACGGCCGCATTCTCAATAATACGGCGACGTGCGTCCATGGTGAACAGATAGCAGTTTGTCAGAATCAGATCTGCTTTTTTCTTTTCCATAATATCCCCCATTCTACTGGTGCATTCAATCATTTTTTCATGAAAGGCTTTAGAAATCCGCGGAAATTCAGGATAATATGGAATGTGCGGTTCAGGTTTTCATGAAAGTGATACCTATACCATCCATATATTAAACATTTACATACAAAGCATCAATCAAGGAAGCCGCGATTTCAGGCAACAAAATATGCAATAGGCAAGTGACGGCAATAGAATCTTTTGCACATCACTCGCCTGTTTTTTGAATGTCGGATTGCTAAATCAAGCAGGCTACCGGCAGCCTGCTGATTATGGCGATGTCTTACCCGCCGGAAGTTTCCGTCGTTTCTGCCGGCGAACCGGGGGCGACGGTCAGTGTTATGGCTGTGCCATAGACGACCGTGGTGCCCGGGATTATCGTCTGCCCGACCACCTTGCCGACATAGCCTTCGACGGGGATGTCAGCCTGGATAAATTGTATATCCAGCTTTTGGGAGTATCCCGCAGCCAGGATCTCCTCCGGGGTCATGCCGGTGAAATCGGGTATGTCCAGCGTAACGTTGGCAGGGTTATATTTCAGCGTCAGCGTTGAGTTCTCATAGATCTCCTCGCCCGGCGCCGCGCTTTGGTACCAGATTTCGCCCGGCAGGCGGCCGGTTTTACTCTCGGAGACGAAGACCGGAATGATATTCAGCTGGGCGCAGATCTCCATCGCCTTGTCGCGGGTAATCGCCAGGTCGTAGCCTGAGCCTTCCGGCGCCACCAGATCAGGAACGAAAACGGTCCGGCCCAGGGAGACAGTGATCTGGATTGTCGCGGATATGCCAACTGTCTTGCCGGCCGGATTCTGGTAAATAATGGTGTTTTTCGCGGCGCTGTTCTGGGTCGAAGTGGTCTTGACGACCAGGGCGGCGCCTTTACTGTTGAGCTCCAGCGCCCAGGCATCGATGGCATCGCGGGTCTGGCCGACAAAACTGGGCAGGACGATCTGGTTGCCCAGCGAGTAGACCAGCTCGAGAACATCACCCGCCGTGTAGATCGAGCCGGCGGCCAGGCTTTGCGACAGGAATTTTCCGGCAGACCTGCCAGAGTATTTTTCAGTCTGGGTAATGGACAAGCCTAATTCGGCCGCGGCCGTCGCTGCTCTCTGCTGGCTATAAGCGGAAAAATCCGGGATCAGGATCTTCCTGCCTTTCGAGACCGTCAGGGTGACCTCATCGCCCGCCTCGGCTTTGCTCTCTGCAGCCGGGCTCTGGCTGAGGATTGTGCCGCTGGGAGCGTAATCGCTATATTGTTCGACGATGACCAGGGTCAGATCGTTCTCGTCGGCAAATTGCTGGCTCTGGGTGAGCGACAGGGTCGTGAAGTCCGGGATCGTGACTTCCACAGCGATAATCTTCGGCGGGCCTTTGGAGACAACAATATAAATCGGCGTATTCCGCTTGACCTTGTCGACAACCGTGTTATCGTTGATTTCGAAGCTGATGACCCGGCCGGCTGAGATCTGGTCGTTGTATTCGGTCGTTATGTAGACCTTGGTCATAAAATTCTTCTGCGCCCAGGCTTCGATTTCGCTCATGGCCATATTCATGAAGTCCGGGATCGGCAGGGTAACCGTGAGGTCATGGCCCAGGGAAACGGTTATTTTCAGGAAGCCGCCCCTTTTGATCGACGAACCGGCGGCCTGGTTCTGGGAGACAATCTGGTCCGCCTTGTACTCGTCGTTATAGGCTTCCTCGATCTGCAGCTTGATCTTATTGTCGCCGGCCCAGATCTGGGCGTCGCTCAAGGTCCAGCCGACCAGGTCGACGACCTTGACGCCCCGGTTAAAATACCAGACCAGGAGCAGGACCAGAGCGATAATAACTACGGCGGTGACCGCGATGGGCACCGCTTTGGATTTGGTCTGGTTTGGCATGAAACGGGGATCGCTGACCTTGCTGGGCCGGACAAAGGAGCTTTTGTCCTCGTAACGCAGGATAACCGGCGGGGTTGGCGCCTCCGGAGCTTCCGGCACGCCGGCCGCGACTGAAGCCGGCGGGGCAGATCCCGCAGACAAAGGCTCAGGGGCCGTTTCCGGAGCTGACGCGGCCGGATCCGATCCCTGAAGATTCTGCTCTTCGGCGAGCTTTTTTTTGTAGCTGCTCAGAAACTTGCTGTCATCCATGCCTGGCCTCCCAGTTGCTTTTCGCTAAGTTCACGACCGAGCCTGCGGTTATGTTCCGGCGTCAGTTGACAATGTCCCGTTTCTTGAAAACATAAACTGATATGGCGGTGATCAGCGCGGAGAGGCCTAGCAGCAGCAGGGCGCCGTAAGTGATGCTGAGATTGATGCCATTGTTGATCATGTTCTGGAAAGTCGAATATCTCGTGAAGAAAGACGCCATCTGCATGAACGGCAGCGGAGTGTAGACGATCCATTTCATGGCTTCCTGGTAGGAGAAGATGGTCATGATGATCAGGCTGCTGATCAGGAGCAGGATGGGCAGCACAATCGCCACGGCGCTGTTTTTCAGGACGACCGAGAGCATGAAGGCAATCACAAAGGCAAAAAGGATCGGCAGCAGGCAGACGAGGAACTTCGGCAGATAATAGGCCAGGAAGCCGATTTGTCCGGCTACCGTGTAGTTGGGGAAAGCAAAATCCTGGAAGCCGAACAGGATGCCGTTGGCAATCAGGTTGAGCAGGCTGCCGCAAAAATAGACGGCAAAGCAGACCACAATCGCCGCCAGAAACTTGGAGAGCAGGATCTTGGTCCGGGTCTTCGGCCGGATCATCAGCAGCCGGATCGTGCCCTGCTGGAATTCGCTGGCGATCAGCCAGCCGCCGAGCAGGACGCCGAAGATGGCGACAAAGGTCGAGTATTGCAGGAAATTGACGGTTCGGCTGCGAGGTCCGTCCGGCACATAGGTCATGTCGGGTTTGTCTGAATCGAGGGATTTCTGGGCGATGATGATTTTTTTGTTATACGCATCGATCTGCTTTTGCATCGATGCGACATATTCCGCGTAGGTCTGGCTGCCATCGGAGCCCTGCGGGCCGTAGTACTCATGATTATAATAGTATTCATCGTTGGGGCGTTCCCCGCTGTTGAATTCCTCTTCGCTCATGATGACCAGGTAGGTCAGCTGGCTGCGGCTGCTTTCGATATCGTTGATCGCATTGTTCTGCCAGATATTCAAACCGGGGATAATATTCTTGGCCAGCCTGTATTCCAGGAGCGGGATGGTGTTGGTTTCGATGTTTTCGATCTGGCGCTCCAATTCATCGATATAGGCGCTGAGGGAAGGTTCCTGGGACGGGTTGTCATGGATCGCCTGCAGCTGGATAGCGATGTTGGCCTTCAGGTCTTCAATCTGGTCCTCTTGCTGCTTGATGCTGTAATCGATGAATTTCGCGAAGTCATTGTTGGCCACAATCGTTTCCAGCATGCCCAGGTATTCATCCGCTTTATCCAAACCGGCCAGCTTCTGCGCCGCGGTGATCAGGATGTAGGTATTCTTGAAGGTTTGCGGATCGACGCCCCTGCGGTAGGAAGCGACTTCGATCAGGGCTTCCGGATCGGCATCGTTGTGTTCAAAGAAGAAGCGGTCATATAAAGTCTCGAGGCCCTGCCAGGCCAGGTTGTAGCGGTAATCCTGATAAGTGACGATATACCGGGCGAAGCCCAGGTAGAACTGGGTCTCGTCTTCGATCAGCTCCAGCATCAGGTCGAGCGCCGCCGAGGACGAGAAAATGTTCTTTTCGATATTCAGATATTCTTTTTCATTGAGCAGTGACTGGATGTTCCAGAAAAACGGATTGCTGCTGTAAATCGTAATGTCGCCGATGGTCAGGGATTGCTGACCCTCTTTTTCCGGATCGGCATAATATTTGTCAATATAAATGTCGCGCCCGCCGCTTTGCTCATAGGCGACGCCATAGTAATCGATCGGGTAGGGTTCGTAGCTTTGCCGGTTCTTCTGGGAGAAATAATTGAGCACCGGAATGGCGGCGCCGGCGGCGACGATCAGAATGGCGATGATCAACAAAAATTTCGACCTGAGGATATTCTTGATCTCGAATTTAATTTGTTTGAGAAAATTCATGGCTGAATCCCTCCCTGCAATTTGGCTGGCCCGCTTGTAAAACGATCAACGACCTGGCTGGATCCGTGTCACTGAATCCGCGTCACTGAATCTGCGTTTTGGATCCGGTGGTCATGGAAATGAAGTCCTGCTCCAAAGTCCGCTGCTTCTGGTTGACGGCATAGATCCCGATGTCCCTGGCGGTTAAAGTCTTGATGATCGCCGGGATTTCGCTGCGCTTCATGACCAGATTCACGCCGCCATTCTCCAGGGAGCAGTTCGATTGCAGCTCCTGGAAATAGTCCAGGGTCTTCTGATTATCCGCGGTCAGGAATGTGTAGTTATAAATATCGTCGTCGATCTGGCTGAACGCCGCGCTAATGGTTTTTTCGCCGATCAGCACGCTGTTGTCGATAATGTAGATGCGATCGCACATCAGCTCCATCTCGGCCAGCAGGTGGCTGGATATGAAAACGCCGACCCCGGCCTCCTTGGCCAGGTATTTCAGCAGGTCGCGCAGCTCCTTGATGCCGATCGGGTCGAGGCCGTTGGTCGGTTCGTCGAGGACCAGCAGGCGCGGGTTATGCATCAATGCCTGG
>DOFA01000281.1 GCA_003532195.1 Clostridiales bacterium | reverse complement strand
GTCCTGTTTGCCAATCGCCAGGTGTTCTGACAGGCGCCGCAGCATGTCGTCGGAAAACTCGGCTTCGACTTCCAGCCGGATAACTTCGCCCCACGGCCGCAGCTTGAGCTGCTTATTGATCTCGACAAGCAAATCGGCGGCATCTTCCTCGTCCAGGTCCAGATCCGCGTTGCGCATAATCCGGAAGCAGCCGACCGGTTCAGCTTTCACGCCGCTGAACAGCTCGCCGGTATGCATCCGGATGACATCCTCCAGCCAGATAAAATCCTGGCTTCCGGACGCCGGTAAGCTGACCAGGCGCGGAATAACCGTTGGCACCTGGACGATAGCCATATCCGGCTGGATGTCTTTTCTGCCGTTTTTACCATTTTTTTCTTCCGGAGCCTGGCGCCGCTGCTCAATCCGTACACACAGGTTGAGCGTCTTGTTGCCGATCAGCGGAAATGGCCGGGCGGCATCGACGCCCATCGGAGTCAGGATCGGGTAGATGGTCGAATGAAAGTAATCGCGGCAGAACAGTACTTGTTCGGGCGATAAATCTGTTTCGCCAAGCAGCCGGATATTTTCCTTGGCCAGAAGCGGCAGCAAAACCCGGCTAAACGTCGAGTATTGCCGGTTGACCATGGCATGAGCTTTCTCGGATATGGCCGCCAGCTGGGCGGATGGCGTCAGTCCTGACGGATCGGGCGTTTCATAACCTGCCTGCACCAGATCCTGCAGTGAGGCCACCCGGATCATGAAAAATTCGTCCAGGTTCGAACCGGTGATCGCCAGAAATTTCACCCGTTCCAGAAGCGGATTCTGCTTGTCGCGAGCTTCCTCCAGAACCCGGCCGTTAAATTCGAGCCAGCTGATTTCCCGGTTGAGATAGGTGGGTTTGCTGACTTTGCTTTTCTGGGATTCGCTTTTTCGGTTCTTCATAACTGCGGCCTCCTGATCCTGATCCGGGGCTTCAGTCCATAAACTTCAGTAAATAGACCCTCTTTTTTGTCCAGATTCCATAGTTCAAGCATAATGTCCTGGCCAGCTGTTACAGACAGGACAAATTCCTCACGTTCGAGGCTGGCCTCGATTTTCGTGATCTTCTGCCGGTGTCCGCTGTCCAGCGCATCGGCCAGGCGAAGCAGGGCCGCCAGCTGGGCGACGGCGAGCTGGTCCGGCTCAGCCAGGCCAGTAAAATTATGATCATCCAAACCCGGCTTTCCGGAGTGAAAGCGCACGGTCCAGGCAACAATTTCCTGTTCGGCTTTGCTTAATCCAATAATCTCATTAGCTGAGACAATTTGATATGATCTTACATGATGTTTTGTCATGCTGACGTATTTGCCTGTATCATGGAGGATCGCTGAAACTTGAAGCAGCAAGCGGCTCCGTTCATTCAGCCGGTGCAGGCGCCGGGTTTCGTCAAACAGCAGCAAAGCTGTATTTTCAACAAATTCGGCATGCTTGCGATCGGTTTTAAATCGGCCGGACAAATGCCGGCAAGCCGAAATAATATCCTGATCCTGGTCATGCCCGGGTGAAAAATCACCTTTCTGGCGCGCAAAATCCAAGAGCAGGCCGTCGCAGAGCGTAACATTCGGAATATGGATCATATCCGCGCTGGTGAAGCCGATAAATTTGCGGATAATAATTACCGAAGGTAAAAGCAGCGGCAAATGCTCGGGCGGGATATCATTTTCCAGGGACAGGTCGAGCGGCGCCGAGGCCAGCAGCTGCCGGTAGATCTGGCTGAACTGCTTGCCGGTGATCGACTTCAGGCCGTCAGCTCCCCTGCCGGTCAGACGCTTCAGGCAGTTGATCTCCCCGCCCAGAATGATCAGGTTTTTATAGATGGTCCCTTTAGGCTCCAGCAGACGGTAGTCCTCCAGGTCCCCCGAAATATATTCCTCCAGCAGGCCGGCGAAATCAGCCGCCCGCCGTTCGAGATCCGCGAGCATCTCCTTGATCCGCAAGGATCCGAGCAGCATATTCTGGCTGAAAATCAGGCTGCCTTTATCAAACGCCGTCACCTGGATGCTGCCAGCCCCCATGTCGACCACAAGCGTGCCATTCTGGATCAAGCCGGCAAAATCCGGCATCAGTCCGGCCGCTGCCATAATCGTGTAATAACGTTCTTCGCTGTTGCTGAGCACTTCGATGTCCAGATCACATTCCCGCTTGATCTGGTCCAAGGCCAGCGTCCGGTTCTGCGCTTCCCGGAAGGCACTGGTCGCTACGGTTCTGCAGGCGCCGATCCGATAATTTTTCAACTGGCCGGTAAATCCTTTGAGGACTTCCACGCATTCGGCAAGCAGCGGCTGGCTGATGCGGCCGCTTGTATAAGTGTCTGCGCCGATAGCCAGGGTCCGGCGCAGGTTCTCAATCATCCGCGGCGGTTCCCCCCGGTTCAGTTCGGCAATTTTCATTTGAACTTCATGCGAACCGACATCGATGGCCGCATATAATTTTTTCCGGGCCACTCAGGTGCTCCTTTCGCCATGTTGATCCGGACTAACCGCACAGGCTGGCCGCCTGTACTGCCGCTTGCTTAAGGAACTGTCACAACATCTGCCCTATCCTGATTATACGCCAGGATGCGGCGGTTTTTCATCACTTTCAGTCTTTTACGGCGGTAAAAAATCAAAAAAATAAACTATTCCTTGTCATAACCTGCTGTATTCAGGTATCATGGAAGCGAGGAAGTGATTATATGGAGCCTTATCAGGAAAATGTCAGCGAGATCCGGCTGGCGGTGCTTATTGATGCCGACAATGTTTCGCACCATAATATTCAGGGCATGATGGAAGAAATCGCCCGTTACGGCAACCCGACGATCAAGCGGATCTACGGCGACTGGACCCGGCCCAACCTGGCCGGCTGGAAAAATCTGCTGCTTGATTATGCCATCACGCCTGTACAGCAATTTGGCTATACAACGGGGAAAAACTCCACCGATTCGGCCTTGATCATCGATGCGATGGACATTCTGTACGCGGAAAAAGCCGATGGGTTTTGCCTGGTTTCCAGCGACAGCGATTTTACCCGCCTGGCCACGCGCCTGCGCGAAGCCGGCAAGACTGTCTATGGCATTGGCGAGCAGAAAACGCCCAACGCCTTCATCGCCGCCTGCGACAAGTTCATCTACCTGGAAATTCTCGAAGAAGCGCAGCGTGAAGAGTCCGAAACGCCGGCTGCCGCTTTAGACCAAAAGCCGGTCAAACAGCAATCTCCGCAGAAAAAGAAAAGCACCATCAAGAAAATCGGTCCCGATGTAATTAAATTGATTTCCACAACGATCGGCGATGTTGAAGACGAAAACGGCTGGGCATACCTCGGCGAAGTCGGCAGCCTCCTTTTAAAAAAGCAGCCGTCTTTCGATCCCCGCAATTATGGTTTCACCAAACTCACGCCGATGATCAAATCGATCGGCCTTTATGAAATCGAGGTCCGCGGCACCGGGCATTCGTCATCCAAGCACATTTACATCCGAATCAAGGTACAGCAGGCCTGAGGATTTGGCAGAATCGTAAAAATGCTTTATAATAAGGATATTCAGAAAAAATCCGGTTCCCCCGGATTTATCATTAATCGGATGTTCCGTTCCCCCGGAACGAAAGGAGGCCCTTATGACATCACTTGCCGGAACCAAAACCCTGACCAACCTGATGAAAGCTTTTGCCGGTGAATCCCAAGCTCGAAACCGCTACACGTACTTCGCCTCGATCGCCCGCAAAGAGGGTTTTAACCAGATTGAATCTATTTTCACGGAAACGGCCAATAATGAGAAAGAGCATGCGAAGGTTTTCTATAAACATGTTGACAGCGGCCTGGGCGGCACGCGCGAGGGCGTTCCGGTCGAGATCACGGCAGTCTATCCAGTCGCTTACGGCGGTACCCGCGACAATCTGCTCGCCGCTGCTGCCGGCGAACTGGAAGAGTGGTCTGATCTCTATCAGGACTTCGCAAAGACAGCCGAACACGAAGGATTTCGCGATATCGCCAACTCATTCCGCATGATTGCCAAGGTTGAAAAGCATCACGAAAGCCGCTATCGCAAGCTGGCCGAAAATATCCAAACCAACCAGGTCTTCTGTAAACCGGCTGCAACAGCCTGGATCTGCGGCAATTGCGGCTATGTCCACGAAGGCGCCTCGGCTCCCGATATTTGTCCGGCTTGCCGGCATCCCCAGGCTTACTTCGAATTGCTGCACGACAATTTCTAACTCTGTATTCGCACTGATTAAGGGCCGCCGGCACGAAAGCCGGCGGCCCTTTTATCTGGCCTGGCATTCCGGTAATAAAGGCAGATCAACTTTCCCGGGCCACGATAGATCCGTTCTGCTTGCAGATGGTGTTGCCGGGGATGTAGCCTCTCACCATCGTCAGCGGGTAGATCTGGCAATTGCGGCCGATAATGGTGCCAGGATTTAGCACGCTGTTACAGCCAATTTCAGCCTGGTCGCCAATCATGGCGCCGAATTTGCGCAGGCCGGTCGGCAGCTGTTCCTCGCCGATGTGCAGGCTGATCGGGCTACGGTCGCCTTTGACATTCGATGTGATGGCGCCGGCGCCCAGATGGGCTTTATAACCGAGGATAGAATCGCCGATATAATTAAAGTGCGGCACCTGAACGCGGTTAAACAGAATCGCGTTTTTGATTTCCGTTGAATTGCCGATTACCGCGCAACTGCCGATCAGGGCGCTGCCGCGGATGAAAGCGCAATGGCGGACTTCGGTTTCATGGCCGATGATCAGCGGCCCGTTCAGACAGGCGGTCGGAGCGATCAGACAATCGCGGGCCACCCAGATCTGTTCGGCAATCTGCTCATATTCTTCAGCCGGCAGAGCAGGTCCCAGAGTCAGAACCAATTCCTTGATACGATTCAAAGCTTCCCAGGGCCACTCGACCTGATGCAGCAAAGCGCCGGCCATTGTCTGCTCAAAATCGAATAACTCCCAGCTTTTGATTTGCACAAAATCCATTTTACACCCTCCCTCGCGATGAATTTTCTCCCCCTTTATGATACCATTAAACAGCGTTCCCGTCTAACCCCGGAGCCCGGATCCGGCCGGCCCGGCAGACAAGACCGATCCAACGATGCATTTGGCAAGGAGTCGGCAGATATGGTTCTTGATCATGCCCAAGTTGTAGCAGCGCAGGTTTTTATCCTTTTTCTGCTGATCGGCATAGGTTTTCTGGCTGGCAAAACCCGGATGGTTAATGAAACCGGACTGCGCCAGATGACTGACCTGTTGTTGATTTTCGTGACGCCCTGCGTGATTGTCCGCGCTTTCCAAATCCCTTTCTCGGTTTCGCTGCTGCGAGGCCTGCTGATCGCCCTGGCCAGCGCCCTGGTCACGCATGCTCTGGGCGCCGTCCTGACCTGGTTTGTCTTCCGCCGCCAGATAGCGGCCCAGAACCGGGTTCTGCGATTTTCGGTCGTCTTCACAAACTGCATTTTCATGTGCCTGCCGCTTCTCGAATCCATCCTGGGATCGCGCGGCGTTTTTTACGGCTCGGTTTATATTGCTGTTTTTAACCTGGCCCAGTGGACCTACGGTGTCATCCTGATGACCGGAAGCCGCAGTCGGATCAAACTGCGCCAGGCTTTAATCAATCCGGGAACCGTGGCAATCCTGATCGCCCTGCCGCTTTTTCTGGCTCGAATCGTTTTG
>DOFA01000219.1 GCA_003532195.1 Clostridiales bacterium | reverse complement strand
TACGGAAAGGGCGGCGATCAGTTCGGCTTTGCTGCCGACTTCCAGACCGTGATGATACCTTTGGCCAAATCGGATCACTTCCTCAACCACTTGCTGCTGCTGGTTGACCTTGATCGGGTAAACGCCCCGGTAGCATCCTTTATAACCCAGCGCTTTCATCGCGTCGGCAAAGGAATGGTTCAGGTCGGAGATCTGCGAATCCAGCAGATTCTCAAAACGCAGGAGAACCGGCATTTCCATGCCGCGGTCGCGGATGCCGGAAACGATGTCCAGGAGGCTGACGGCAGATTCGCGATTGTTCTTGTTCGGACTGATCATGACTTCGCCCTTGCCGGAGACCGAAAAATAACCGGCGCCCCAGTTCCGGATGCCGTAGAGTTCTTCAGATTTTTCCCTGGTCCATCGATTAAGCAGTTCTGGTTTGTCTTTCACTTTTTTACTCCATTCTCCGGGCAAAGATCATTCGATATGCACAATTCATTATAGCGAATATGGTCGTTAAATCCAGTACTTGGGTTAATAATTTCCGCGCGTGATAATTGACAGATCGATGGCAGAAAGCAGAAGCTGAAAAGTAAATCGCGTATGATTTATTGAAAAGTTATTGCATATTAGATTATAATAATTATTATAATAATATGTATAATAACATATTGACATATCGTTATGACTGGCGTACAATCTAGGTATAAGCGAAAGTTCCGGCAATCCAGTTCTGTAGATCAATCAGTCTGATGAAATCATTTTATCATGAATATCAAGTTTCCGGTATTTCTGCTAAATACCGAAAATCAACAATAATTCAAAGAATATTCCGCTATGTTAAGCAGCATAATTGAATAAATCATGAAAATCCGATCTTGACAGTCGGTTTAATTTTAATGCTTTTTGGGAAAGATTGCCGCTGTTCGGATCATTAAATATAGAGGAAAGCTTGTCAAGTGCAGCCAAAATGAAAAGAGGTCTTATAAATATGCATAAGAATAAAATGATCCGGCATGCAGCCTTACTGCTGACATTATTGCTGATGATTATGGCAGTTCCAGCTGCAGCATCGGCAGCAGAAGCGCCCGTAAATCTCGGATCGACTGCTGGATTCGCTGTTCTGGCCGGCACGACAATTACCAATACCGGACCAACCACGATCGGCGGCAGCGTCGGCGGGGATATCGGCGTATCTCCCGGTACAGCGATAACCGGTTTTCCGCCGGGAATATTGTCCGACGGGATCATACACTCAGCCGATGCGACCGCTCTCCAGGCCCAGGCAGATCTGGTTATTGCCTATGATGATGCTGCCAGCCGCGCGCTTACCGCGGACCTGACCGGACAGGATCTGGGAGGATTGACACTGACAACTGGCGTTTATAAGTTCAGCTCATCGGCCCAGTTAACCGGAACCTTGATCCTTGATGCCGAGGGCGACCCGGAAGCCGTCTTTATCTTCCAGATCAGCAGTACGCTGACTACAGCGTCGGGCAGTACTGTCAGCCTCATTAACGGCGCCCGCTTCTGCCGGATCTTCTGGCAGGTCGGCAGTTCGGCAACTTTAGGAACAAACACGACATTTGTCGGGCATGTTTTCGCCTTGACATCGATTGCGGCTCAAACTGGCGCAACGGTACAAGGACAGCTGCTGGCCAGGAACGGCGAGGTAACACTGGACAACAATACCATTACCAATGGCGTGTGTGAAGCCGTACCGTCCCCGACGCCGACCGCAACTGAGTCGTCAGCAGCAGAAACAACAGGCGCCACGTCAGCAGCAGAAACAACAGGCGTTACATCAGCTATTGATGATGAACTCCCGACAACCGGTGAATCAGGCAATGCCACAACTTCAATCATCATCGGCCTTATTCTGCTCGGCCTGGCTGCCAGCCTGACTTTCTACCTGAGACGGAGCCGGTCACGTTAAAAAATAGTATTAGTATCAAGAAGAAAGGAGGGAGATCGATATGTGGACAGTTATCGCAATAATATTTGTTCTTTGGCTACTCGGTGCTTTTGGTGGAAGAGTATTTTCAAGCTTCCCGAAAACTGGAAATTGGGTTCATATTCTGATCGTGATCGCCGTAATTCTTCTTATTCTGAAACTGCTTAGCGTCATTTAGTTCCCTGTTTCGGCAAAATCCTAAGGCTGCACTTGAATGATGATCGAAAGAGGTGGAGGTAACATGAACATTATACTAATTTATCCGGAGTTTCCTGATACATTCTGGAGCTTCAAGCATGCGCTCAAGTTTGTCAGTAAACGGGCAAGTTCACCGCCGCTGGGCTTGTTGACTATAGCGGCCATGTTACCTTCACCTTGGGATCTCCGGCTTATTGACCTGAATGTGGAGACATTGAACCAGGAGGATCTCATCAAAGCCGATTATGCCTTTATCAGTGCCATGACCATTCAGCGCGATTCCGCGGAAATCCTGATCAAACGCTGCAAAACGGCAGGGATCAAAGTGGTGGCTGGCGGGCCGCTCTTTACCATGGAAAATGAGTTGTTTCCGGACGTGGACCATTTTGTGCTGAACGAGGCTGAATTGACCCTGCCGCTTTTCCTGAGAGACTTAGCCGACGGATGTCCGCGGCGGATCTACAGCACGACCGAATACCCGGACATTCACCAGTCGCCTGTACCTCTTTGGCGACTGGCCAATCTCAATCAATACAGCACAGTCAGCATTCAGTTCTCCCGCGGCTGCCCTTTTAGCTGCGATTTTTGCAATGTGACCGCTCTGTTGGGGCATAAGCCGCGCACCAAGACCGCAGCGCAGATAATCAGCGAGCTGGACAGCCTTTATGCGCTTGGCTGGCGCAAGGGAATCTTCTTCGTGGACGACAATTTCATCGGCAACAAGAAGCAGCTCAAAACGGAATTGCTGCCGGCATTGATCAAATGGCGGAAAGGCAAGATCGGGATGCCATTCAACACCGAAGTCTCGATCAATTTGGCTGACGATATGGAGTTAGTCAAACTCATGACCAAGGCCGGATTCGTTACGGTATTTGTCGGCATCGAGACCACAAACGATGAGAGTCTGGCCGAATGCAACAAGTTCCAGAACCGGGGCCGCGACCTTGTGCAAAGCGTGAACCTGCTGCAAAAATCCGGCCTCCAGGTCCAGGGGGGGTTTATTGTCGGCTTCGATAATGATACTCCCGCGATCTTTCAACAGCAGGTGGATTTTATCCAGCGCAGCGGAATTGTAACCGCCATGGTCGGATTGCTGCAGGCTCCTCCGGGAACGCGGTTATATGACCGGCTCAAACAGGAAGATCGTTTACTGAGCCGTTTTTCAGGAGATAACGTGGATGGATCAACCAACATTGTACCTAAGTTAGGCTATGATCTGCTTCGGCAGGGTTATAAAAAGATTTTAAACCAAATTTATGCGCCCAAGCTCTATTACGAACGCGTCATGACATTCCTGAAACAATATCAGGCGCCGAAAATACGATACCCTATGGAGTGGCAATCGATCCTGGCCTTGGGGCGTTCGATCTACCGGTTGGGTATCCGGGGCGTTGAGCGCGCATATTATTGGAAACTGTTTTTCTGGTCTTTAATCCGGCGTCCCCGCTTGTTTCCTTTAGCGATCACACTTTCTATCTACGGTTACCATTTCCGCCGTGTGGCCAGTTTGCATGTCGAGACAGCTTAGTTCTATTGGTTGATTATTCTTGCAATAAATAGATAATTTGGAGATTGCATCATGCAGATTGTAACGAGAAATATTTATCAATATCAGCCTTTGTGGGACAAATGGCAAGTCGATGAGCTGATTGGTCAGGGTGTTTTTGGCAAGGTTTATCGCATTTCATACCAGGAATATGGCCATACATATATATCGGCAGTGAAAATGATATCAATCCCCGGCGGCGATCAGTATCAGGCAGACGAGTCATTAATTGGCAGTGATAAAGGAACCATCAAGAATTATTACCAGGAGATGATCCAAAGCCTGGTCAATGAGGCCAATATTCTCTATTCTTTGAGCGGCAACAGCAATATCCTGGGATACCATGATCATAAAATTGTTAAAAACAAAGAAACATCAGGCTGGGATATTCTCATTCGCATGGAATATGCAAAATCACTCAAAAAATATCTATCGGAAAAAACGATGACAACAGAAGAAGTCATCTCCCTCGGGATCGACCTGTGTACAGCCTTGGCGATCTGCGCCCAGCATGGGATCCTGCACCGGGATATCAAGTGCGAGAATATTTTTATCAGTGAAGACGGCATTTTCAAACTGGGTGATTTCGGCATCGCAATGAATCTCCTGAAAAGCAACCGGACGGCAAACATGCAGGGAACGCCCCATTACATGGCGCCGGAAGTGTATCACGGCGACCAATATGACGGTGCGGCAGATATCTATTCACTTGGGATCGTGATGTACAGGCTGGTTAACCACAGACGATTGCCGGGCATGCCGCCCTATCCGGAAGAAGTCTATCCCCAGGACAGTAAGGCGGCGTTTGAAAAACGAATGAACGGCGAGCCGTTTCCCGGACCGGATCAAGCTGGAGCGGCTCTATCAAAAGTGATTATGAAGGCATGCGCTTATCAGGCATCCGATCGATATAAAACACCGCAGAAAATGAAACGGGATCTGGAAAAAGTCTTATTCAGCATGCCTGTTGCGGCAAAGAAAGAAACAGTGACCACGATCGAAATCAATTCGTCTGAACCGCGGGCCGGCATCAGGAACAATCCGGATTTAAATTTGACCCAGTCATTCAATTTCTAGCAGGGAATTGGGCTGACTTTGAAACCACTTGGGGTAAATCCTCAACAGGAAACCATCATGATCTATCATTAAAGGAGGGATAACCATGCTTTGCTGGTTTTGTTCGATTCGAGAAGCAGAATCCGGACACGCATTTAAATATGAGATGCATAGTACTGTCGACGCGAAAAAAAACGAATCAGAAACCAAGGTAGCATACAATATCAGGGAAATTATCGTTCCACGCTGCATGGACTGCCACAACAGGCACATACGCGTCCAATTCACCAGTGTTCTTGCGACAATTGTTGCGGTCATTCTCCTGGCTGCCGTGATTGCTTCTCTGGCTAACTGGTCAGAAGTATGGATCTGGGGAGTCGGATTAGGACTCTCAGCAGGTCTGTTGGCAGGCATACTGGCCGTACGCTACTATGCTTTAAAAGGCATTCGCTCAGTCAGGCAGGCCAAGGTGGATTTTCCAGAAGCCATAATACTGCGGGAAGATGGCTTTAAAGTTGGCCGACAACCTAGGCGACTGCCAAAGAATTATATCAATGACAGCGAGTCTATCGAAAAAGATAAAGAACAAACACCGTGAGGAAATTTATATCAACCAGCAAGTAGAAGAACTCACTTCAATAGAATATCAGGTGTATAGCAATGTCAAGGTACAGTGTCAGAATCTTCGTCGTGTTCATTTCTTTCCTGCTTTTACTCTACATTAATGCCGGTTGTGATGTTAACGCATTGGTTCGCTATGAGACAACCGGCGCTTCAGCCGGCGGCCAGATGGAAACAAGCCCGGCAACTCATCAATATACGGATGACTTGCAGACTGTGAGAATATTGCCCAGGAGCGTCATTGACGCACTGGGGACGGGCTGCCGGGCCGATATTGTCCTCGCAATAGCCGGTCTGCAGGCTAGCCAGATATTAACTGGCCATTACCGCTTTCAGGTCGCAGAAGATGAGAATATAATCTGCGAACTGCAGATTGTCCGGCATGCGGGTGACCTGGTCATCAAAACGGCGATCCAGAGCGATGCTTCGGGTCATAAGCTGCTGTTTTCACCTACACCGGATCCTCAGGTGATCGATGATTTCCAGATGATATCCAGCACACTGCAACTGGACGTTGGTGAATACCACTCGGAGAGCGACCTGTTAAAAACCTTCGGCATGCCATTGCAGGTCAATAACCTGGTTGAGACAGCAGATCCCGCAACTGAGCAGCTTGTGCAGCACCGCGTGCGAACCCTTTGCTTCCTTGACCTGACGATTATCCTGCGGCAGGATATGGAACCCGAGGATTATGACAGCTGGCTGGTCAGGGAGATTATCTGGACCAGCGCCGAATATGCCAGCCCAAGGGGTCTTGCGGTCGGGCTGACTTACGATGAAGTGCTGGATCTTCTGGGCACAGGGGACTTCAACCTGTATCCGGATGCCCTGCCGATGCCAACCAATTTAGTAATCCGAAAAGAAGATTCAGTCAACGACGGAGCCCAAAAACAGATTGATCTTTTGTTAAGAGATGGCAAGACTATTTCGATAATGATCATTTATACCGGATCATAATTCATAACAGATCAGAACAAGATCAGATCAAACAACGCCGCGGCAAAAAGCAAATGCATCTCCCGGGTGGGATGGTTGATGTGGTTGGCGAGCAGTTTGGTCGTATCGACGCCTGCCTGATATAGCTTTCTCCATTTGGCGTAACAATCGCAAACCGGAATGCCCTGGTCGGCACAGAGCTTTCTGGCGGCATCCATATACGCATCCATCACGCCGTTATTCTGGAGCTCTGCAGTGTGCACGGCGAAATCAGCCACGCAATCAATGACCAAGGAACTGGGATATGTATTTAACATATTGGGCGTCATAAAGACCGTTTCGATAGCATGAGCTTTTAATTTTTTAAAGATTTCACTCAGCGAGTGGACATATTGATCAATTTGATCGGCACCGCCGCAAACATCATTCAGGCCGAAGCAAACGACCGCGAGATCCGGCGAATAAGACAAAACATCCCGCTCGAGCCGTTCGTATCCCTGCCGGGCGCTGTTTCCCCCAATACCTGCGTTGATGATATTGACCGGCGCGCCTGGGAAAACAAGGCCGAGCATTTTTTTCAGCTGGGCATGATAAACCGCCTCATAGTCGACGGTTCCGTCAAAGTCGGTTTGATAGCCCTTGAACAATTCAAAGCAGCCCTGGGTGACGCTATCTCCCAGAAAAGCAAGCGTGATGGCTCTGCCGTAAGCAGTATCGGCATTCTTTTCCGATAATCTTTTAAGAATATTCATCTTTAGAGTTTACCTCTTTCATCGAAAAATGCACTGTATATAACAATAGCAGAAAATCGTTTCCTGTCAATTATCTCCGGTCTTTATCTCCGGCCTTTAACAAAGCTAAAGGACACGTGAATGCTGGTCCAACTCTTGGTAATTTCCGGACTTTCAGGTATGATGGTACAGGAAGAACAGGTTGAAAATGTCCGGGCAGTCTTGGTTAAGGTGTTATTAAGGAGTTATTGAGGATGGAAAAAATGATTAACCCGATGCAAATTGACGGAATGAGCCTGACCGGCTTGATCGATTCCGCTCAGGTTTTCCGGATCGGCAGCGCAGATTATCACTATCAATTGGTTGAACAGACAGGTGATTGCCGGATCTATCGAGACACAGAACACCAGCTGCAGGTCATGACACAGATCAAACGCTGTGAGTCGGCTTTCGTTATTTCCAGCACAGTAGAGAACCTGAGCGACCAGATGTCGGCTCCGCTGGAACATCTGGATCCCTTGTTTCTGGTTTTCAATTGTCCTTCGGAGCAATGGCGGCACATTTTCGCTAACGGCGGCTCCATGCAGGATTATTACCCGCCTTTGGCCTATCGAACTCAGGAATGGTCCCGGGCCAGGGAGAAATTTTCCATTGGCAGCGATGAGAGCGGGAGGTCGTCCAACGCCACGCTGCCCATGGTCATATCTCTGCTGGACGTAGATAAGATTCACGAAGGGCTGTTTTGCGGCCTGGAATGGTCGGGGACCTGGTTGATCGAATATACCCGGCTTAATAAGCATCAGACTTCCCTGAGCGCCGGCATTCAAATCAATCAGCCCAGGTTGCAGCCCGGCGAAAAATTGGCTCTGCCGCCAGTCCATCTCGGCTTTTTTACCGGTGAGGAGGATGAGGGCACGAACGCCCTCAGACGATACCTCTATGAAAACGTTTGCGCCCTCTATCATGGGGAAAAGATGCTGCCGCGCGTCAGTTACGATCATTTTTTTGGTATTCAATGCGACATCAATATTGACTTAATGAAAATAGAAGCAGATCGGGCGGCCGAACTGGGCATTGAAGTTTTTGTCATCGACGCCGGCTGGTTCATCGGCAATTTTCCGGAAGGGGTAGGCAACTACACCGTTGACAAGAAAAAATTTCCGCATGGGCTGGAAGAGTTGTCGGAATATGTCGGCCGGCTGGGGATGGGATTTGGTTTGTGGTTTGAGCCGGAGCGCATCGTCGCAGGAACAACGATGTCTCAGTGCAATCCCGACTGGATCGTCGAAACACCCGTGACATGGTATCAGGAAAAGAACAAGAACTATCATCTTAATCTGGCCAGAACGGATGTTCAGGATTACCTGATTGACCTGATCGGCGGCTTCATCGGGCGGCTTAACCTGAAGTGGTCGCGCTGGGATTATAATATTAGTCCGCTGCCTTTCTGGAGCAAAACGGATCCGACCTTAAAGATCCAGTTTGATTATGTCAAAGGGCTTTATCGGGTTCTGGACACGCTGATGCAAAAATACCCGGACTGGATGATCGAGTGCTGCGCCAGCGGCGGCCGGCGCCTGGATCTTGGCACCATGAGGAGGGCGCATACCTGCTGGTTCTCCGATCAGACTTCTGATTGGATGATCTGCCGGTACATGCAAGCCCGGGCCAACCGTTTTCTGCCGGGTCACCTGCTGAACAGCAGCGTCGCTGTAGGCCGCGGCAATGGCGATCGCGGCTATGACGACACTTCAATTTTGAGCCGGATGCTGGGGAAACTGGCTTTCGACGGCGATATTGCCAGCTGGTCGGCAGATTGGACCGGCAAAGCAGCGCAATGGGTCCGCGAATTCAAGAGCCTGCGCCATCTGTTTGTCCAGGATTTTTTCCAGCTGGCGCCGATGCCGGCCAACATTGCTGAATGGGACGCTGTACAATTCAGCAGCTATGCGCGCGACGAGAACGCGGTCTTTGTTTTCGCCGGCAGCAAGGGCGGCTGCCAACGGATTTATCCCAAAGGACTGAAATCCGGTCTGAAGTATAAGATTTGGCGATGCCGGAACGACGGCGGAATTGATGCGATTGAGCTGCCGGGCGATGAGCTGTGCAGCCAAGGCATCGAAGTCAGCTTGGAACCCAATGAGGGCGGCTTGTGGCGGATCGCTGAAACATGAGATAAATGACAGGATAAAGGAATCTCCAGATTCCGGGAGGCGGCATATGGCGGAAATCATTAAAGCATACAAACAGAACTTGCCCCGGGTCCGGTTCATCGGCAAGAAATACGGCGACAGCGACCGGGTAAACGGGGGATTCGGCAAACAATGGGAAGAATGGTTTGCCAACGGCTGGTTTATTGTTCTCGAGGGGCTTGCCGTCGGTAAAAGCAAGGATTTGTATCCGGACGGAGACGCTTACCTGGGGCTTATGCGCTGGAAAGCCGGCGAACCGTTCGAATACTGGGTCGGCATGTTCCTGCCACCGGAAACCGAGGCGCCTGACGGATTCGGATTTGTTGACTTCCCGGAAAGCAATCTGGGGGTTTGCTGGCTGCACGGAAAAACGGACGATATTTTTTGCAAAGAAGATCAGTGCGCAGCCAGGCTGGGTGAAGAAGGATTTGAGATCATCGCTGATGAAAACGGCGCCTGGTGGTTTTTCGAGCGTTACGGCTGCCCGCGTTTTACGACACCCGATGGTGAAGGGAAAATCATCCTCGATATCTGCCATTTCGTAAAATAATGCGGCGTCGGTCCGCTGTCAGCGGGTGCTTTCAAATTCCTCCATGCCGTCCATGATCACGGCAACCAGGCAGGGCATACATCCTCGACACAAATTATTACTGTCCAGCCAAAGAAAATGAAGCTGCTGTGCATACCTATATAATTTTTAGCTGATCCGTCTAAATAGACCATTGTTTGCCGCATGCAGATTAGTTACAGTGATCTTGATACAAGTGAATGAGGGATGCTCTTGAGCTTTGCAGAGCGTCCCTCGTCTCATTTTCGGCTGCAGAAGACGCCCCGGACAAGGAGATAACCGTGACTACCAGATTAGAGCAAGTACTTGCGGGAAAAGAGGGCAATTTCCTGTTGCCGTTTTTCTGGCAACATGGGGCGAATGAATCGGTTCTTCGCGAACTGATGGCGAAGATCCAGGCGGCTTCGATTCAGGAAGTCTGCCTGGAATCGCGCCCGCATCCGGATTTCTGCGGTCCCGGCTGGTTCCGCGACCTCGACATCATTCTCGAAGAGGCCGGGAAACGCGGCATGCGGGTCTGGGTGCTGGACGACAAACAGTTTCCCACCGGATTCGCCGCCGGCCTGATTGAAAAGAAATACCCGGAACACAGCCGGCTGATGCTGGATTATTATGCCATCGATGCCTACGGGCCGGATGCCAACGCCTCGTTCCTGCCCGGTTCGCTGCTGCGCGGCGGCGACAGCCTGGTGGCGGTGGTCGCGTCCCGGCGCATCGAACCGGGAGAAGACTGGTCCGCGGCCAAACTGGATCTGACCGGTGACTTGATCGACCTGACGGACCGGGTAAACGGAGGCAGACTGTTTTGGCCGGTCCCGGATGGCTTGTGGAGCCTTGTTGTCATTTATGCCACCCATCGCTGCCAGTCGGCGGGAAATCTCCATTTACTGAATCCAATCTCGCCTGCAGCCGTCGATGTTCTGATTGAAGGCAGCTATGAACCGCATTACCGCCGCTACAGCCATCTGTTCGGCAAGACCTTCGCCGGCTTTTTTTCCGATGAACCGCAGTTTGCCAACACCTTTTATACGGCCCAGGCCCTCGTCGGCCGCTACGACATGCAGCTGCCCTGGAGCAGCGAGCTGGGGGCGGCGCTCGCGGAACGCTTCGGTCCGGATTATCGCCGGTATCTGCCCTGCCTGTGGTTTAACGCGGGAGAGCACAGCAAAGAGATGCGCTACGGCTATATGGACGCCTTGACGGACCAATATCATCAGCATTTCAACCGGCGGCTCACCGACTGGTGCCATGCGCGCGGCGTCGAATACATCGGCCATGTGATCGAGGACCTCAATCAGCATTCGCGGCTGAGCTCGGGCGTCGGGCACTATTTCCGGGCCTTGGGCGCCCAGGATATGGCCGGCGTCGATATCGTGATGCACCAGATCCATCCCGGTTATGACCAGACCACCAATCGCTGGCATGGCGCCAATAAAACCCTGGACGGAGAATTTTTCCATTACGCCCTGATCAAGATGGCTTCTTCCCTGGGCCATATCGATCCAAAAAAGAAGGGGCGGACGCTTTGCGAGAATTTTGGCGCTTACGGCTGGATGGAAGGCGTGCGGCTCATGAAATGGCTGACCGACCACTGCATCGTCCGCGGCGTCAATTATTTTACGCCGCATGCCTTCACCGACAGCGAATTCCCGGACGGCGACAGTCCGCCGCATTTCTATGCCCGCGGGCAGAACCCGCAGTATCGCTTTATGGGGCAGCTGTTCCGCTACACCAACCGGCTCTGCCATCTGTTTTCCGAAGGCCGGCATGTCGCGCCGGTTTTGGTTCTCTACCAGGCGGATGCGGAATGGTGGGGCGACGCCATGCTGATGCAAAAACCGATGCGCGAGCTCCTGCAGCGCCAGATTGACCTGGATGTTGCGCCCTGTGACTCTTTCCGGGCCGATGTCCGGGCGGAAAACGGCAGCCTGGTCCTGAACAATGAACAATACCGCTGCCTGGTGATCCCCCAAGCCGAGGCGCTGCCCGGCTATTTCCTGCAAGCCCTGCGCACGCTGCGCCGGGCCGGTGTGCCGGTTTTTTTCGTCGATGCTTATCCGATTTATACCTGCGAGGGAGCAGCAGTCCGATCACCGGAAGATCTCGGCGAAATCGTCGCTTTGACGGAACTGGCCGGGCATCTGCTGCATAAGGGCTTGACTGATGTCACGGTGACGCCGCTGTGCAAGCGGCTGCGGGTTTATCATTACCAGAGCGGCCATTCTGATCTATATATGTTCTTTAATGAAGAACCGGAAAAAACGATCCGTTTCACGGCGGATCTGCCTGCCGCCGCCGGGCTGGCTGCTTATGACGCCATGAATAACCGGCTTCTGGCTGTGAAGCATGCCGGCAATCGAATCGAGCTGACGCTCGAACCCAATCAGTCGATCGTTCTGGTTGCTTCGCCGGACAGCCCGGCATGCGATGCCGAATGGCCCGACCTGTCAGACTTGCGCGCGGTTGAAATCGCCGGGCCCTGGGAGATCGGCATCGCCGCCAGTGCCGAATATCCCAATTTCAAATTCTATAAGAGCGCCGCACTGGCCGGCGACATCAATGCGGCGGACGCTTTGCCCAACTTTGCGGGTACTGTTCGCTATTCCTGCCGCGTATCGCTGCCGGCGGACTCCGGTAAAATTTACATCAGGCTGAAAGCGATCTATGAAGTCGCCGAGGTCTGGCTGAACGGCCGGAAGGCCGGCTGCTGCCTGTGCCAGCCTTACCTGCTGGATTTGACGGATCTGGCCCGGCCGGGTGAAAACCAGCTGAGCATCGAGGTCACCAACACCCTGGTCAAGCAAGTCCCCGATTATTGTTCGGCGATTGTCAAGCAACAGCCGGGGGGCATGCTGGAAAATCCAGAGCTTTTATTTAATGAAAGAAGGAATGAGCGATGAATTTCTGGGATGGACTGAAAAAAATACCCGATTCGATGACGCAATGTCCCTTCTGGTTCTGGAACGATGTTCTGGATGCCGATATTTACTGCAGCCAGATCGACGAAATGGCCAGGCAAGGCGTGCGTCAGGCGATGCCGCACCCTCGTTACGGTATGGATCGACGCGCTTACCTGACCGAAGAATATTTTGCAGCTGTCCGGCAACTGGTCAAGCACGCCCGCGAGCAAGGCTTCACCATTCATCTGTACGATGAATTCAACTGGTCGAGCGGCCAGGCCGGCGGCCAGATTACCGCTGAACGGAAAAACTGCGCCCTGGGCATCTGCATCAACCAGGTACACGTCGTGGGCGCGCAGAAGGTCCATTTGGACGATTGGCAGAAGGATCTGGACTGGTGCAGCATTGAAGACGTCCTGCTGACTGGGTACGCCCCTTATGTCTCGGACACGGAGATTGACATCGGCCGGCAGGTTCTGGTCCCCGATGCCGTTTATGACGGGGAATGCCTGGAGTTCTCTGTGCCGGAGGGCGACTGGATGGCTTATGCCGTTTATACCGTGCGCACGATCGACGATTCGCCCCTGCGCGAGGGAAACGGCGGCGTCGTCGATTATCTTTCGGCCGACGTCACCCGGCAGTTCATCGAAAAGACCCACGAGCAGTACGCCCGCCATGTCGGCGAATACTTTGGCAGCACGATCCCCTCGATCTTTTATGATGAAGTCGGTCCTTACGCCTGCGGCAATTTCACCTGGACCGATGGATTTGCCGGGATATTTACGCCAAGCAAGGGCTATGACCTGATGCCCCTGCTGCCGCTGCTCTTTTTCGACGGCAGCCCGCTGGCCGCCAAGGTCCGCTGCGACTACTGGGATGTGGTCAGCGAGGCTTATGCCCGGAATTTCCTCGGCCAGATTGCTACCTGGTGCGCTGACCATGGCATCGCCCTGGTCGGGCACGGCTATGAAGAATCCAGGCTCTGGCCGCTCAGCGCCGACATTTACCGCAGCCTGCGCACGCAGCAATGGGTCGGGCTGGACAGCCTGGGCGGCTACAAGTCGTACTGCATGCTGAAAACGCCGATCAGCGTTGCCCATGTCACCGGCCGCTCCATCGTCCTGGCGGAAGCCCTGGGCTGCATCGACGGCTGGAGCAATTCGCCGCGCCGCATGAAAAAGGCTTACAATCAGTTGGCTGTTGCCGGCGTCAACATGATGGTGCCGCATGCTTTCTTCCAGTCCGTCGATACGCCGAAAGCCGAATGCCCGCCGAGTTTTTTCCTTAACAATCCCTATTGGCGCTATTACTGCAACCTTGCCCGCATGACCGACATCATCTGCTATGTCAACCGGCAGGGTGTGCACAGCGCGGATATCGCCCTGCTGTTCCCGCTGGAAAGCTGGTGGGCGCTGTCGCGTGAAGGCCGCGGCCGCAAGGGTCTGTACGGTCACGCGCGGGACAGGGAAATTGACAGTTTTGCCGAAAGCCAGCCCTATGATGAGATCATGCAAGGGCTGATGACGCATCAGCTGGACTATGATGTCCTGGACAGCCAGGCTCTGATGGAGGGTTCCTGGCAGGACGGCCGCCTGGCCTTGCACGGCGAAAGTTATCGTCTGATCGTGCTGCCGCCGATGTCGACGATCCGGCTGCAAACCCTGCGGCGCATCTTAGAACTGGCCCGGGCCGGCATGCCGGTGGTCAGTGTGCCTGATTTCCGCCCGACCGCCAGCATGGACAACGGCGCGCGCGACCCGATCCTGGACCAGTTGCTCGCCGAGCTGGCGCCGCTGGTTCGTGTCGCTGATGACGCCAACCAGCTTTACGCGGAGATCCGCAGCCTGATCGATTGCGATGTCACAGTTCTGTCCGGCGATTCTGACAGCCTGGAAGTTGCGCATCGGGTTCTGGACGGCATGGATATTTATTTATTGTCCAACACTTCGTCCTCAGCCCAGCATTATCAGCTGCGTTTGCGCTGCACGGCCGGTTTCGGGCAGCTGCTGGACTGCTTCATGGCGCCGCTGCCGACGCAGCTGCAATTTGCGGCTAGCTGGGTTACGGCTGAAATCGACCTGGCGGCAGAATCACTGGATTACCTGGCGCTCAGCCGGGATCCCCTGCCGGAACGCCAGCCTGTGCAAAGTGAAAAACCGGCGGTTGATTTTTCCGACGGATTTACCTTCCTGCCGCTGACCGAATATGACCGGCCCTATGGCCCGGCACCGCTGCAGCACATGAAAGTACCGGTTGCGCGCACTTTAAATGAATGTGATTCCATGGGGCACTACGAACTCTGGCATCAATGGATGAAACCTGGCTTCGACGACAGCGCCTGGGAAGAAGTCAGCTTGAAACGCGGCCCCGCCCTTTACAGCCACAAGAACAGCCAGCTTTTCCGCTTCGTCATTCCAGCCGGCGCGCTGGCCCTGCATTTGCCGCTGCCTTCGGCCAAAGAATATGCCCTCTATGTCAACGGCAGGGAAGCGGTTGTCTGCACCGGTTATCAGCCGGAAAAGGACTGCTGGCTGCCGATCGCCGGATGTGCGGACCGGCCGGGGATTTTAGCTGTCGAAACCGCATCCATGAACCGCGACTTCGGCCTGCTGTCAGCGCCGGAGTTCCTGGTCGCGCCGTTCCCGGCCCGCCTGCAGCCCTGGGAGAACTGGGGCATCCGCTGGTATTCCGGATTCGGCCTGTATGAGAAAACCCTGAATCTGAAGAAGCTGATCAAACAGCCGGTCTGGCTCGATCTGGGCGATGTGCGCGAATGCGCCGAAGTGCGCGTAAACGGCAAACTCGCCGGCGAATTGATCTGGCCGCCTTACCGGGCGGATATCCAGCCTTTCCTGGAAATCGGGAATAACAGCATCCAGATCATCGTCTGCAACCTGATCGCCAACGAATATGCCTGGGACTATGTCAGCCTGTCGCGCGAAACCGGCGAGTACCTGGCCAGCGGACTTCTCGGTCCGGTGACCATTTCCGGACTGGAATAATCCGCGCACCCCGGCGGAAGCAGCCGGAGAACCGGCAGATAAAGGGCAGAGAAACAGTAGAGGGTGGGCAGATTATGCAAGATATGAATTACAGCCAGGACAAGCAAGACCGGCGCGATATTCTTGAGGCCATGCAGGCGTATGATTTTCATTACACGGGCTGGATGACGGATGTCAGGCAATCCATCGTTTTGGGCAACGGCGACGTCGGAGTCAACCAGTGGGCAGCCCGGGACGGCACCCTGTACCTTTTGCTGTCGAAGACCGACAACTGGAGCGAATACTGCCGCCTGCTTAAAACCGGTCTGGTGATTCTTCAGTTCAGCCCCGGCCTCTTGCTCGATGGTGCGGATTACAAATTCTCCCTGGCGGACGCCGTGCTGACGATCCAGAAACCAGACCTGACCATCCGAATTTATATGGACGCCAACTCACCCTGCCTGCGGCTGGTCGCCGTNNGAAGCCAGCGTACGCGTGCATAATTACCGCAGCCAGGCCAAACGCTTCCCCGAGCCGGACTGGAATGCCGTCATCCTGAGCGGAGCCCCGATCGACCTTGCCGAGAGCGCCGACCAGGTGTTTACCGACGCAGGCGGCATCCTGGGCCAGTATCATCACAACCGGGAAAGTGGCTATGAATACACCTTGCGCAACCAAAACCTGGCTCATTATATCGGCCGCGAACCGGATCCCCTGCTGAACCGGATCTTCGGTTTTGCTGTCAGCTCCGGCCAACTTGTCCTGCAAAACGGCCTGTTGTGTACGGCTGGTCCGGTCCGTTTTCTGGAACTGACGATCGCCTCACTGACCCAAACCGCCAGCGAACCCGCTGCCTGGATGAATGCAGTCAAGGTGCTGCTGCAGCGGCATGGTCACGAAACTCAGGAGTCCTGGCTGGCCCATAAACGGATCTGGAACGACTTCTGGAATAATTCCTTCATTTTTGCCAGCGGCGATCCCGACGCGGAAAAAGTCACGCGCGGATACCTGTACCAGCGTTACTTTCATCGCGCCGGCGGTCTGGGCGCCTGGCCGATCCTGTTTACCGGATCGATTTTCACGACGCATGAAGATGGCGCTGGCAATTTCGATTGCCGCAACTGGGGCGGCCCCTACTGGATCCAGAACACGCGCCTGATCTACTGGAGCATCCTGTACAGCGGCGATTTTGCCTTGATGCAGCCTTTCCTGAAGATGATCCTGGCCATGGTCCCGATCAGCCGCGAGCGGGTCCGGACCTATTTCCGGCATCGCGGGATCCTGATCCCGGAGACGGTCACCTTTTTCGGAACCTACTCCAATATGTGCTACGGTTTTGCCGGCGCGGACGGCGTGCACAAGGGAGGCTGGCAGCGGAATATTACCGCCCGTCTTCCCGGCGACATACCCAACACCTATATCCGCTGGCATTTCAACGGCATGCTGGAAATCGCCTGCCTGATGCTCGAATATGTCCAATATGCCCAGGATAGGGAATTTTTAAACTCGGCTCTGGCTTTTGCCGAGGAAGTGCTCTTGTTCTTCCATGAGCATTTTGAAAATCATGAGCACTATGCCCAGGATGACCACAAGCTGCTGCTGTTTCCGGTATCCGCGCTCGAAACCTGGCAGATCTGCGCCAATGACGCGCCGGACATCGCCGGACTGCAGGCGCTGACCGCCGCGGTCCTGGATCG
>DOFA01000016.1 GCA_003532195.1 Clostridiales bacterium | reverse complement strand
CCGCCGGTGATCTCCTGGTGGTAACGGACCAGGCGCTGGATGCCATGCGACTCAATACCATATAAATCAGCCGTCAGCAGAACATCGGTGATCTGCTCGCTTTCCTCGGCTGAAAATCCATAAGCAGCGAAGACTCTCCGGCAGAAATCAACGGTGTTTTGATAGGGGATACGTGTATAAGCCATGCTCTTGCTCCTCCAAACTCAGACTCCGGAATAGGCGGAAAATCCGCCGTCGACCGGCACTGTGATTCCGGTGACAAACTTCGAGGCATCGGACGCCAGCCAGATCAGGGTGCCGATCAGATCCTGCGGCGTGCCGAAACGGCCCATTGGCGTATGGGCAATGATTTGCTGGCCGCGCTGGGTTAAACGGTTGTCCGCCGGATCGGTCAGGAGGAAGCGGTTCTGGTCGGTGAGGAAAAATCCCGGCGCCAGGGCGTTGACCCGGACTTTGTCGCCATAGGCGCGGGCCAGGTCAACCGACAGCCAGGCTGTGAAATTGCTGACCGCGGCTTTGGCGGCGGCATAGCCGGGCGTGCGGGTCAGCGGTCGATAATAATTCATGGAGGAGATATTGATGATCGAGCCGCCGTTCGCGCTCTCGGCCATCGCTTGGCCGAACACCTGGCAAGGCAGGACCGCGCCGCCCATCAGGTTTAAGTCGACCACCTTGCGCAGGGCGTCCCCGGACAGTTCGAAGAAGGAAACCTGGTCGTTGGTGGTAGCTTCCTTCATATTGCCGCCGACCGCGTTGACGAGGATGTCCACGGAGCCAAGGTCACGGATCATTTCCTGGTAGGCTGCCCGGATCGATTCCAGCTGCATCGCGTTCACCGCGTACCCCTGGGCCTGGCCGCCGTCCTCCGTGATCTTCCTGGCAATCCGGACCGCGTTTTCCTGGCGCAGGTCGCCGATCGCAACCCGGGCGCCGGCCGCGGCCAGACCGCCGGCCATTTCCGAGCCCAGGATGCCGCCGCCGCCAAGAACGACGGCGTTTTTACCCTTAAGATCAAACAAGTTCATTCTCTTCACCCCTATTGTTCTTGAGCTGTTCACAGCTACTTAACCAGGATATTCTGGTTGACCATCTCTATATTTTGATTCGGGCAGCGGTTGAAGCACATGCCGCATGCCGCGCACTCCTCCGGATTGATTGCCCACCGGTCCGATCCCTCCTGATGAATCGCGAACTCGCAGCAGATCGACGCGCAGAGGCCGCAGCCTTCGCCGCAACCGCAATTCAGGCAGCGGCCGGCTTCGCGGACCGCCTCTTCCTCGGTCAGCGCACGCACCGTGCAGGCAAATGACTGGCTGCGCTCCCGACCGTCGGCCGTATTCAGGTTGATCGCCGGCGCATCCTGGAAGTAACCCTGGCGCTGCAAGACTTTTTCTTTGGACTGGATCGGGAAATCCTCCGGTACGGGGACCAGGGTCGCCGCTGCGCCGGCCAGCAGCTGGTCGATCGCGCAGGCGCTCCGGTGACCCGCGGCGATGGCGGCGATGACGCTGTCGACGTTCTGGGCGTCGCCGCCGGCAAAGATGTCCGGCAGGCTGGTGACGCCGGTTGCCGGGTCGCATTGCACTGTTCCGCCCGGATTCAGGTTAATTTGCGGCAGCGCTTCAGCTTCCGGTTTTTGGCCGGCGGCCGCGATGATCCGGTCGCAAGCCAGAACAAACTCCGCTCCCGCAACAGGCTGCGGCCGCCGACGTTCCGAAGGGTCTTTTTCGCCCTGGACCTGGCAGGCGAACCGCAGTCCGGTCACTTTGCCGCCGCCGCTGACCACCTCGGCCGGCGCCGCCAGATACAGGATCTTGACGCCTTCGGCTTCAGCTTCGGCTATTTCCTCTTCGGCGGCGGGCATTTCCGCCCGGGTCCGGCGATAAGCGATATAGACTTCCGCGGCGCCCAGGCGGACTGCCGTGCGGGCGGCGTCAACCGCTGTAAAACCGCCGCCGACCACAACCACCTTCTGGCCAGAGGTCGGCAGCGGACGGCCTTCGTTGGCAGCCCTTAAGTAAGCCAGTGCCGGTACCACGCCGGGAATATTTTCGCCGGGAATACCCAGAGGTAAGCCTTGCTGAGCGCCGATGCCCAGAAAAATGGCCCTATAACCGTCATGTCGCAGCGATTCCAGGCTGATCTCCCGCCCCAGCGCAGTCCCGGTTCGAAATTCAATCCCCAGTTCCCGCAGCATCAGGATCTCCTGATCGAGAACCGCCCGGTTGATCCGGAAGGACGGCAAGCCGTATCTCAGCATGCCTCCCAGCTCGTTCTCACGCTCGAAAACCGTCACGGGATAGCCGGCTTTAGCCAGGTTCCAGGCTGCTGACAAACCGGCGGGGCCTGAGCCGATGACGGCGACTTTGTCCGTTTTACCGGCAGCAGCGGACAGATCCGGCCGCCAGCCCATCCGGGCGCCATATTCGACGACAAAACGTTTGATCGCCTTGATCGGAACCGGCGTGCCGATCTCGCCGCGCGTGCAGGCCTCCTCGCAGGGATGATTGCACACCCAACCGCAGACCGACTGCAGCGGATTTTTCTCCATGATCAGCTCGTAAGCCCGCTGGAAATCGCCTTTGGCCACAGCCTGGACATAAGCCTGCGCCGGCACATGAAACGGGCAGGCTGCTTTGCAGGGAGCTGCCAGATTAGGCTGGACGATCCGGGCATAGCCTTGATAGAGGGTCAGGTCCGGCGCGCTCTTGACCAGGGGAACGACCTGATCCCGCATCTGGCGGGTCGTCTGATAGCCGTGACTGGCCATGTAGCCTTTCAGATCCCGGATCAGGGTCTCGGCAATGTCATACCCGCTGATCAGGGTCTCGGCGCAGATACCGAGCAGGTCGGCTCCGCAGAAGATCATCTCCGCAGCGTCCCGGTAATTCCGGATGCCCCCGGCAGCCATGATCTTGCTTTCCGGGCCGTTGACTTTGCGGATTTCGTAGGTGTCGCGCAGGGCCAGCGGCTTGACCCAGGCCCCGGCATGGCAGGACATGCTGATTTCTTCCTGCAGATGATACACAGCCTTGCCGGGATCATCCAGGTTGATCGGCGGTATCCCCAGCCGGTTGGCCGTACCGCCGACAGCATCGGCCCCAGCAGCATACAAGGCTTTGGCCACCTGGGCGATCCGGCCGCCTTCCGGCGTCAACTTGACAAACAGCGGAATATGGATCGCCTGCTTGATCGCCCGGACGATATGCGCCACGGCGTCGCCCTGCTGGCCCAGGCTGGCGCCGGTGCGCACCTGACAGCTTTTTTCGTCGCCCGATGACAGCTCGACATTGTAGGACATGTTTGGGCAGCACATGTTCAGCTCGATGATGTCCGCGCCGACCGATTCGAACTGGCGGGCCATGTTGACCCAGCCGGCGGCGCCGGCGTCCCCGGCATAGGTGATGTTGGCCATCAGGATCAGATCCCGCAGCTCCTTTTTGGCATCTTCCACCAGTTTCAGGCCTTCGCTGAACTTCAGCCTTTTTTCCGCGGTAAAGCACAGGGCGTTGCGATCCTGGAAAACAGCATAACGGGGAACCCGGTTAATGTAGGGCGCCGGGTCGATGGTCAGCTTGATGCTGGCCGCGGCCCAGCCGGTCTCTTCGATGCGCCGGAGCTGCTTGACGGATTTGGTTGTCGGGCCCGACGCGACGTAGAATGGATTTTTAAACGTGATACCGCCTATTTCTACAGGCAGATAAAGATCATCAGACATGAAATAACCCTCCCGGCTGATCTGTTATAACGCTGGATTGACGATTTTTCTACCTTCGCGGGCCGACTGGTAGATCAGGTTGACCACCCTGAGCGCCATCAGTCCGTCCTCCCCGCGCAGTCCGAGCCGCGCTTCCCGGCCGTCGCGGCAGCACGCCATGAAATGGCGGATTTCGCCGACATATCCCAGATTGAACCGCTCGTCGACCGCCGGTTTCGACCAGCCGGTCGTGATCTCCGCTTTTTCCACCGTGTAGCTTAGGCCGGGGATCGAGTAGCAGGAGATTGCGGAGGAAAAAGTCAAATCCAGGTGCAGGCAGCCGCGGGTGCCGTAAATGTCGATGACATCCTCCATGCCGCCGGCCGTCAGATAGTTGGCTTCCAGGAGAGCCGAGGTCCCGTCGGCGAAACGGATCAGGCAGGCCGACCAGTCCTCGCCTTCCATATTTTTGTGGACCATATTATTTTGCAGGCCGCCGGAAGTCATGGCCACCAGTTCGGTCCAGCGGTTTTGTTTCAGGGCGAGCATGAAGCCGACCGGATGGATGCCCAGATGGATCATCGAACCGCCGCCGCAGCTGCGGATCGTCTGGGCGAAAGGTGAATGCGAGCCGCAGTGGCACTCCCGCGCCCGGATATAAACCGGCTCGCCGATGCCGCCCTCATCGATGATCGCCTGGGCTTTGCCCATGGCCGGCGCAAACAGCCAGTCTTCGGCATAATAGATCTGCTTGCCGGCTCGCCTGGCCGTTTCGACCATTTCTTCGCCGTCGGCGACCGTCGTGGCCAGCGGTTTCTCGGAAATGACATGCCGGCCGCGGTTCAGGGCGGCCAAAGCCGCGTCGTGATGCAGAAAGTTCGGCAGACAGATATCAACCAGGTCGCATTCAACCTTTTCGATGGCTTGCGTAAAGTCGGCAAAAGTCTGGTAATCCGTCAAGCCATATCTGCCGGCCAGACTGCTGATGCGCTCCGGATCCTGATCGCAGATCGCGACAATTTCCGCCAGGTCGCGGCACCTGGAATAGGCGTCCAGATGCAGATCGGCGCTGAACGCCGCGCCTAAGAGCAGAACTCTGACTTTTTTCATTTCTAGTCCTCCGCTTACAGTTCCAGCGCCGCATTGACGCTGTTTATATAGCTGATGCAGTCGCGAACCAGCAGTTCAAATAATGCCGCGCCTTTTTCCCGGCTGGCCAGGCTAGGCCTGCCCCAGACGCCGGCCGGGCTGTATTTGAAAATCGGCTGGTAATTGAGGAAGTCGCGCGGCACTTGCGGCACGCAGTCAACAATCCGGTCCCGGCGCACCAGATGCCCGGCCAGATGGAGCATGAGCGAGGTTTCTGATTCGCAGGCATGCAGGTTGTCGCGGCATTCCAGGATCGCCGCGCGCTCCGGCGAGGCCGGCAAAATGCTCAGGTCGACGCGGATCACCTTGATATCCGGGCTGTCGCTGTTGATTTCCCGGGTCGTCGGTCCGGCGATGAAAACGCCGCCGTGGGCGAGGAGCAGAACCAGCCGGCGAATGCCCTGCTCGCGCAGGCAGGCGGCCATGTCCCGGATCAGGGCATCGAAAGTGCTGGCGTTCATCCAGACGGTGCCGCTGCTGCCGCGGTGCTCGCGGCAGGTGCTATAAGGCAGCGTCGGCAGCAGCAGGGCGCCGGTCCGCTCACAGATGGCAGTCGCCACCTGGCCGGCGATCAGGGCGTCTGTACAGACCGGCAGATGCGGCCCGTGCTGTTCGGTCGAGCCGACCGGCAGGATAGCCGTGTCTGGCCGGGCAGAGCGGATCTCTTCAGATGTGGATTCACAGGACAGCATCATGACTCGCCTCCTCATTGATTTTCCGGGGATTATTTGCACATGTAACTTAAAAACATATCGGTTACGTTCTGGTTGCGCTGGCGGACATTCTCGATGCTGTCCAGCTTCTTGCCCATCAGCTTGGACAAGGTATAGCGGTTGGCAAAATAGGAGAAGGTGTAGGTCAGGATCGACAGGATCATTTGCTCCGTATCGATATCCGGCCGGAAAGTGCCGGCAGCCTTCCCCTCCGCGATGATCTTGCGCAGAAGGTCCAAAGTCGGATCCTTGATGACGGTAAAATCAATCTCCTGGATGTAGCGCCCCTTGTTCAGGTTTTCCCAGAGAATCATGCTGATGTAGGAAGGATTGACCTGGAGAAATTCAAAATAGAGGTTGATGATGCCGCGGATCTTGTCCTGGCAAGGCGCATCTTTGGCCAGCAAGACCAGCTCGAGGCGGCTCAGCCGGCTGTAGACTTCGACCAGCACCGCTTTGTAGAGCTCCTCTTTACTGCCGAAGTAGGCATAGATCATCCGCTTGTTGATGTTCGCCTTCGCAGCGATCACATCGACCCGGGTTCCGTACAAACCCTTGTCGGAGAACTCCTCTTCGGCTGCCCTCAGGATATCTTCGCGGGATTTCTGCGAATCGCGCGGCCTCTTTTCGCTCATAAGCCACCTCGCTGGCAGGGATAAGCCTTCTATCTGAATTGATGTAAGTAA
>DOFA01000067.1 GCA_003532195.1 Clostridiales bacterium | reverse complement strand
GTGCCATAACCCGGAAGGGATCAGCTTTCAGCCGCAACTGATGGCCCGCCGGACGGGCTGCCGGCAATGCGGCCGCTGCCGGCTGCCCTGCAGCCATCCGGAATGTCAGCCGTTCGGCCGCTGCGTCCACGCCTGTCCGCAGCGTTTGCTGAGTATAGCTGGCGAATGGGTTGAAGCCGGAGATTTGGCTGACCGGCTCCTGCGCCAGAAAGAGATTCTGCAGATGAACGGCGGCGGCGTCACGATTTCCGGCGGCGAACCCCTGGCTCAGCCGGATTTTCTCATCGAGCTGCTGGACCGCCTGCAGCCGCTGCATACGGTTGTTGAAACTTGTGGCTACGCGCCGGAAAAAACGTTCCGGGACATGGCGGACNNCCGCTGCAGCATGATTTACCTGGACATCAAGCACACCGACCCGGACAGGCACCGCCGGCTGACCGGCGCCGATTCGGCGCCGATTCAACGGAACCTGGCCTGGCTCAAGGCTTCCGGCCATCCTTTCGTCATTCGGGCCACCTTGATCCCCGGCTTGAACGATGATCTGGCGAACCTGACGGATCTGGCTGACCTGCTCGCGGATTCGGCTGGTCTGGAAGGCGTAGAGCTGCTTCCTTACAATCCTCTGGCCCGGGCGAAATATGAGGCGGCCGGTGTGGCCTGGATGATGCCGGAGCTGGAGCCAATGCAGCTGTGGCAACCGAAGCAGCCCGCAAATGATGCGGAGTACTGCACGGCCCGGCTGGGGATTTTCCGCGACCGGGGCATGTCTGCCCGGATTTTATAATTAAGCCAACTTGACTTTATAAAGAACAACCGAGATCTCAGCGCCGGCCGATCAGGTCTTTGATCACTTCGCCGGCGAGGATCAGGCCGGCCACTGACGGGACAAAGGAAATGCTGCCGGGAACCCGCCGTCGGCCTTCTCCCGGTTCGGCTGGTTCAGCTTGCTCAGTTTGTGCGCCGGCGGACGCAGCCGCGTTTTCCCAGGCCGGCAGCGGTTCTTCCCGGGAATAAACGACTTTCAGGTGATCGACGCCACGTTTTTTTAACTCGCGGCGCATGACTTTGCTGAGCGGGCAGTAGGCGGTCTGATAAAGGTCCGCCACTTCAAAGCGGGTGGGGTCGAGCTTATTGCCGGCGCCCATGCAGCTGATGACCGGCACACCCAGCGCCTGGGCCCGGACAGCCAGGTCGACCTTGGCGCTGACGGTGTCCACGGCGTCGACAATATAATCCATATCCGGCCGCACTAGCCCCTCAGCGGTCTCCGGCAGATAGAAGACCTCGTGGATCTCGACTTCCGCCTGGGGATTGATATCGAGAATGCGGTCGCGCGCAACTTCGACTTTGGGTCGGCCAATGGTCTGCCGGGTGGCGATGATTTGCCGGTTGAGATTGGTCAGACTGACTTTATCGCTGTCAACCAGGACGAAATGGCCGATGCCGGAGCGGACCAGACCCTCGACGACATAGGAACCGACGCCGCCGATGCCAAAGACAGCGACTTTGCATTTTTTAAGCCGATCCAGCGCTTCCTTGCCGATCAGAAGTTCGGTTCGCGAAAAGGCGTGTGGCATGGCAGGACCTCCGGTCACACGGATTCAGGATCGTTCAAACCAGGTCGCATTCAAATAAAGCTTCGGTTTCGACCGGGATGTTCCCTGGCAGGACATTGACGCCGATGGCCGAACGGGAAGGGGCGCCGGCTTCCTCGCCGAAAAGCTCCACCAGCAGGCTGCTGCCGCCGTTGGCGACTTTGGGCTGGTTGTAGAAATCATCGGCGCTGGCGACAAAAGTTGTGATCTTGACGACGTTTTTCACGCGGTTCAGATCGCCGATGCAAGATTCGAGGACGGCCAGCACATTGAGCATGCAGTTGCGGGCATATTCCTGGCCCTGCTCGAGCGTGAATTCACAGCCCAGCTTGCCTTGGACCGCAACGCCGCCAATCGATGGCCCGCAGCCGGAAACATAGACCAGGCCGCCGGCAAACTTTTTCGCCGGCGCGTAAACGCCGCCCCTGGCCGGAGCCGGCGGCAGCTTCAATCCGAGTTCCATTAATCGTTGATAGACATCCATTTTCATCTCTCCTTATGCGTTCTTTATGCGTTCTGAGGTCTGCTTCCTTGTGTTTCTTTATCGGTTCATCCCCCGGGCTTCAATCCGGATCAGGCGTTCTACCTGATTGTTGCGGATGCCGTAAATCTCATCGGCCAGGTTCGGCACGACACAGGCATGGTTCGGAATAATGGCGATTTTGTCGCCGATCTCCAGACCGAGCGGCTGCCGGCTTTCGATGAAACCATGCTCTTCGTTCAGTTTGGTCAGGCAAATGTCCGGTCGCCCGACGACCGCGCCATAGCCGGGGTGTTTGGCGCATAGGTCTGTTGTCAGGGTCTTGCTGCCGGCATCGATGATGGCGTGACAGCTGTCGACCAGGCAAACAACCGTAGCCACCACGCGCAGGCTGCACTGCGCTTCCGTCGCCATGCCGGCGAACAGCTGGTTACAATCGTTGAAAATAAAATTACCCGGACGGACCTCGGTTAATCCGGCCAGGCAATGTGGCATTTTGGCGGCAAAAGAATTGCCGCCGCTGAGAATGCCCATGTCCAGGCCTTCGTCGCTGAGCAGCCGGGCGGTCGCAGTCACGGCCTGCTGCTCGAGGCGGGCGACCCGCTCAAAGCCCTCCAGGCTGTCTTCGTTATAGATCGTGCCGCCGTAATACATCAGACCGACAATCTGCAGGCCCTGCAGATCATGGATCGCCCGGGCGAATGCCACAGCTGGGGCCAGCGGCTGGATGCCGCCGCGCCTGATGCCGCCGTCCAGCTCGATCAGGGTCCGGATCGGGCGGCCTGTGCTTTGGCCTGTCTGTGCCAGCTGCCGGGCGCCGGCAACGCTGTTCACGATCGTCAGGATCTGAGCCTGATCTGTCAACCGGGCCAGCCGGGTCATCTTATCCTCGCCGATCAGCGGGAAAGCGATTAATATATCGGTGAATCCGGCCGCAGCCATCACTTCCGCTTCGCCCAGCTTGGCGCAGGTAATGCCCTGGCAGCCCAGTTCCAGTTCCAGCCGGGTCAGGAAGACGCTCTTATGCGGCTTGATGTGCGGGCGCACCTTCAATCCATAGCGGGCGTTGGCCGCGACCATCGTCCGGATATTGGCTTCGATGGGGTCCAGTTCGGCCACAACGGCCGGGGTAGGCAGATCATCGTACATCGGTGTTTCCTCGCGCGAATGCCAATTCAATAATAATCAGTATATCATAAAATCCAGCTGGAACCGGCGCTGCCGATAGAATGGCCTGGCCTCAGGCATGCCGGCTACAGAAGATTTCTGCCGGGAGAAGCGGTATAATGATCGGCAGAAAGTAACAGCGGTAATCAATGACGCGAGAGGTAAAGTTATGTCCAGGGAAATGAACAAACCGGTCTGGATCTGGTGCCGGTCCCAGGTGGAAGAGACGGAGAAGATCAATATCTATGCCCAGTTTTCCCGTAAATTTACCTATGGCGGCGGGACGGCTCTAATCAAGCTGAGCGTCTGCGATGAGTATGCCTTATATGTCAATGATCAATTTGTCACCTGCGGACAATATGACGACTACCCGAACAAGAAACGGTTCGATACGCTCGACCTGGCTGCTTTTGTCCGTGCGGGCGAAAACAGCCTGCGCATCGACGCGTATTATCAGGGCGTCAACAGTTTTCAATGCGTGGTTTCAACGCCCCGGCTCTGCTACCAGCTGGAACTTGGCGACGAATTGTTCCTGAGCGGCGAGAATACGGACGCGCGCCCGTTTCTGGCCTATCGGAACGGCGATATGGAGAAGATCACCATGCAGCTGGGCTATCCGTTCCATTATGACGCCCGCCGGGAAGATCAGGCGCCGTGGGAGCCGGCGGTGGTTGTGGAAGATACCTTTGACACGGTCATGGTGCCGCGGCCGATCAAAAAACTGGTCCTTGCCGGGCCGTCAGAATCAAAAATCATCATGCACGGCGTGCTGCTGAACGCGCCGGGAGTTGATGAAGAGGCGACTCCGGCGCAGCGCGTGTACTTTGATTTGCTTTCGCCGCGCTATGAACGGCAGGAACTATGTGTGCCGCCGTCCGCGTCCGGACTTTGGCAGACCGGCGATTTTATCCGGTTGCCGGCAGGGTTTGACAAAAATGCCGGGAAAAGCTATTGCGACGCCTTTCTACCGCTCCCTTCGCCAGGATATGCCGTGATGCCCCAGGAGGGGTATGACGGCGTCTATCTCATCGTCGATACCGGACGGGAAACGGCCGGTTTCGTCGTTTTCGACCTCGAGGCCGCCGCGGGAACCGTTTTTGACTTCGGTTTCGGCGAACACCTGGACGACGGCCGGGTGCGTTCCTATATAACAAACCGGCATTTCGGGTTCCGCTATACCGCCAAACAGGGCCGGCAGTCTTTTGCCTATTACTTTAAACGTTTGGGCTGCCGCTACATCCAGGTGCACATCCGGACCCAAATCCCGGTGACCTTGTATCATTTATCGCTGCGCTCAGCCGATTATCCGGTCACGGAAATGCCGCCGCCGGAACATCTGCAGGACAAGCTGGCCCTGAAAATTTTTGAGATCAGCCGGGCATCGCTGAAACTGTGCATGCATGAGCATTATGAGGATTGCCCCTGGCGGGAGCAGGCTTTGTATGGCGGCGACGGGTGGTACCAGGCGCTGGCGGGGTTTTTTGCTTTCCGGGAATATGAATTCCCTTCCGCCTGCTGGCAGCTGATGTCGGAGTCGGTTCAGGACCGCGCCGACGGAATGCTGGACATGGTCGCGCCCGCACACAGCGGATTGATCCTGCCCTGTTCAACCTTGCAATGGGTGCTGTCTTCGGGAGATCTGGCCCGCTACGGCGGAATCGGCTACATCACGTACGCCGATACCTTATGCCGGGTGCTGCACGGATTCATCAGCCGGATGTCCGGCAATTTCCTGCCCAATCCGTCTGACGCCTGGAATCTTTATGAGTGGACAAACGGCATGGGCGGCATGCGCGACGGCAAGGTGACCCAGGGCCTCGTGGAGGCGCCTTTGAACGCCATGCTGGTTGGCGCGCTGGAAGCAGGCGTTTATATCTGCGACCAACTCGGTGATCGGGAAAACAGTCAGGCTTTTACGGCTGCCGCACAAAAGATTCGCCGCCATTTCCATGACGCGTTCTGGGACGAACCGGAGCAGGCCTACCGAACCGGCGCGGATCTTCAGGACCGTCATTTCGCCGAACTGACGCAGGCGGCGGCCCTGATGTTTCATCTCGTGCCGCCACAGCAGGAGCCGGCGCTGCGGGAACGGCTGTCGCGGCGCCATAATGGGCTGGTCGAAGTGGCGCTGAATTCGTACCTCTTCAAGATGGAAGCGCTGATGCAGGATCCGGATCGATACTACGATACCGTCTATCAGGACATCCTGGAGTTCTGGGGCAGCATGGTCTTGCGGGGCGCGACCTCGTTCTGGGAAACCATCGACGGCGCCAACGCTTTCGACAGGCAGGGCAGCCTCTGCCACGGCTGGAGCGGCCTGCCGCTGTATTTCTTTTATCGCTGGCAACCCAGGTGAGGCGGAAAATATAGTTTTTCAGGGTTTACAACGCACGAGCTGAAAATGGCTTACTTCCGGGCTTTGACCAGGAACCGGACCGGAGCCAGCAGGCCGCAGCGGACCTGGTTCGGGTTATCCGCATATTCGGCAAATCCCTGCCGGATCAGGTTGATCTTCGTCACGTCCATGAAATTGGCGTAAGTCGAGGTGATCACCAGGCGCAGGAGATTTTTTCCCTCGCGGATGGCTGGCGACAGATCGAAGATATAGGGCTGCCAGGCGGCACAGCCGACCGGCTGGCCGTTGACGAAGACTTCGGCCACATCAGCGGTATCCACTTGCAGCAGCAGTTCCTGGACGCCGCTGCCAACAGTGAAATCAGTTTCATAAACGCCGTCGCCGCAGAAATACGGATAACCCTGGGTATTCCATTCCCGTGGCTCGAGAAGGGTGCGCGGCAAGGCCAGGGCGTCATTCTCGCCGACGCTGAAGCTGCCCTGCAGATAGGCGGTGGGGATCGAATGGGGGGCGGCGTAATCGGGCATGCGGCCGATCAGGACCAGAGTATGGCGGCCGGGCTGCGCGCGGTCTGCGATATCAGCGGCGGCGCCCCTGACACCCCAGGATGGGCACGGTTGAAAAGCGCTCAGCAGCAGACCGTCGAGGAAGACTAGCATATTGGGTTCGTATTCGAGCTTAAGGGTCAGGTCTTCGACCAGACAATCAGCCTGGAATTGCGCCACCGCCAGGTAGCGGTCGCCAAAGCCGATCCCCGCGCTGCCGGGGAATTCCTGCGGCATGCCGCAAGTCTGGCCGCCGTTAGCCGCCAGCCGGTTGACAACGGCAGCGATGCCGCCCTGGTCGAAAAGCTGGAAAAGTTCCTGCTGGCCGGCAGCGAGTTGAAGTTTCAGGGGCAGCAGATTGCCGCCGATGGCGGTAAACCGGCAGGAGCCGGTGACGCTAACCTGACTGGAATCCGCCGGGATGCTGTTGTCCGCCCAGTTGGCAGCAGGCTTGTTGTCGCTTGCTTGTCCGGCGCCGGAAAAGCTGCGTTTATCTGCCGCTGCGCGATCCGCCGCCGCCGGGCTGCTGACGATTACCCGCAGGCCATAACCGGGCAATGTGAATTCCACTGCTTGCTCATCCTGGAAGATATCGCGGGGCAGCGCTGTCAACAATCCGGTTTCCGGATCCAGCAGCTGCAGCGGATCGGCAGACCGGACCGCCAGACGCGCAAGCTGCGGCTGGTTTGTATCGTTGGCCACCAGATATATCCGGGCCTGGCCATTTTCCCGTTGGGCAACGTGGATTCCCTGCCGAGGGCTGATGATCCGGATCGGCCGCAGATCGCCGCCGGCGGTGCGGCGCAGAAAATCGCTGAAATCCGCCTGCGACTGTTCGTTTTTGCGGTCGAAGGTGCAGTAAAAGCGGTTGCCGCTTTGGACACAGCGGAAATCGCCGTCGCCGGACGGGCAGCCCCGATCGAAGAGCTGGAGCTTGCGGCCGCTGTCCACAACCCGTTCCGGGATCCGGTTGATGTAGAGGATCTTGCCGCCGGCCGCCGTAAAGGATTCGATCATTCGGGCCGTCGCTTCATCCAGGTATTCGGCGCCCGGAACGATCAGCATCCGATAGGCATATCCGCGCAGCAGGATCGTTTGGTCTTGAATGACCGCTTCCGGGGCGAGAGCTTCGAAGAAAATATCATACTCGATCTGGCTTTGGCTCAGACCTTCGGTGGCAGCCTTCCAATCGCCGTCATGACCGCCGCAATTCTCGGCATCCATATATTGGGTGGTCTGGGGCAGCAGCAGCAGAACCTGGCCGGCGGGGCGGGTGGCGGCGGACAAGGCGCAGAGCCTGGCTGTATAGGTGCAGATCAGGGGATAGTGTTTAAAAAGGGGATTGTTGTAGCCGTGGCTGGGCGGATAGCCCAGGGGCATATGCTTGCGCGCCCCGTCGAGCGAATAGTAGGCACCCATGAAAATAAAATCATTGATACCCCAAAGGACCAGTCGGTTAATGATCCGCTTCATCTGAGCCATGGTCATATCCCAGCCGCTGCCGCTGAAGGTTTCGCACATCACCCGGCTCTGGCCGTTGAATTTGGCCGTTGAAGCCGCCAGCTTGGCCTCGCTGCCGAAGACAGGCCGGTCGGCGTAAAGGTTGGAGAGGATATTGTCGATTCCCGGAACGTCGAGCGGCGTTGAACTGGTATAAAAATCGCCCATCTGGAACGCATGCCAGTAAAGGGTTTCCTCGCCGCTGAGGTGCCCGGTGGCAATCAGATGATTGTCGCGGCACCAGTCGGCGGTCTGCTGCATGAAGCTTTCACTGAAAAGCCGGGTGACGGTTTTCCAGAAATCATAGCGGATCTTCAGTTCCTGGTCGCTGGTTCCGTCGGAATGCAAGGCATACAGGCAGGGAATAAGCGAATAGCCGTGATCCCGGGCGAAGGCGTCCGGCAATCCGTCTGTCCAGGGGAAGACCCCCAGTGCCCGGTCGAACATCAGCAGCGCGCTGACTTCGTCGGTAAAAACACTGCGGACGGTCCGGCCGAATTCTTCGCCGACTGCCTTTTTGTACTGCTCATGCGTATAGTCGATAAATCGCCGGACTGCCTGCGGGTTGAGCGTATCGACGGTTCCGGTCTCATACCAGCTGAAGCTGGCCCACATGCCGGTGGTCGGCAAACCGTCTTCCAAAACTGAATAACACAGGGAAAGGACGCTGCTGGAGCAGGAACGGTTGATGTACCGGACCTTGACGCCGCCGCCTTCAGGCTGCCGGATCAGGGTTGCGGTGACGTCTTCGATCGAACGCAAGCTGTCGCCGTACAGGATCTGGGCGCTGACCAGCTGCCCCGGCAAGCTCTGGGTGAAAGGCTGTCCGGAGTATAAGGGGATATTCAGGCAAACCAGTTTCTTGCCTTTGGTCCAGGGCTCCTGCTTGAGCAGCAAACCGCCCGCGGCGCCGGACGGCCAATTATATTCATCATAGATGGAGTACTTCAGCCCCAGCTGCCCGGCAACGGCCACCGTGTGTTTGATCAGCTCGAAAAACCGCGGTGAAAGGTATTCGAGCTCAAGGCCCCAAAGCGGGTGGACAAAAACCTCGCGGACCCCGACGGCGGCAAAAGCGCGCAGCTGCCGTTCGATGCCCTCTTCGGATATCCTGTCATTCCAGAACCACATGATGGCCGGCAAGTCTGACTGCTCGGGCTGCCTGAGAAGCTGAATCAAATCACTATTCATACAAACTCTCCTATCTGTCTGCGGATGAATCATCCCGCTCATGATATAAAATCGAAAATTAAAAGCCTTCCTGCAGAATTGACGAATCTGGTCAATCCGGCAGGGAAAGCTATAGGGCAAGTTATTTCTTGATCATGCCTATTGGGGGAATCCCCACTAGATGATAATGACTTTGACTCCTTTGTCCATAATGCGCTGTACAGCATCCTTGGGCGCTCGGGAATCGGTGATCAGGGTGTCGACTTCTTTGATGCTGCCCATATTGACGAAACTGACGACACCGACTTTTGAATAATCGGCGACAACAATCACTTTTCTGGCTTTGTGGATCATCGCCCGGTTGATATCGGTTTCGTAGGGCTGATCATTAGTTATGCCATGTTCGGCATCAATGCCGTCGACGGCCAGAAAGAGCTTGTCGATGTTGTAGGCGTTCAGCTGATTGACGGCTTCCTGCCCGTAAGTCGCGCCGGTCTGCGGATTGAAGTTGCCGCCGATCAGAACGGTTTTGGCGTTTTGCGTGTTGCGTTTCAATTCATAGGTAATGTAGATCGAGTTGGTGACGGCAATAAACCGCTTGGACGGGTCGACAAACCGGGCGATCTGCAGGGTGGTTGTTCCGGTGTAAAGCAGAATCGATTCATTTTCATCGATCAGATTGGCGGCATATTTGCCGATTTTTTCTTTTTCGGTCAAGTTGCGGATCTTCGTTTCATCGAAGGATGCTTCGAGTTTCTCTTCGTTGAGGACCGCTTTACCAAAAAGGCGTTGAATGACACCCTTGCGCTCCAAGTCGATCAGGTCGTTTCTCACTGTTACGCTGGATATGCCAAAACGGTTCTTGATTTCATTGACGTCGAGCTCTTTGCGCTCGCGAATCAGTTCCTCAATCTCTTTCCTTCTTGCGTTTTTATCCATTCGGCATACTCCCAACTATTATTAGTCCATGATAAATGGCTGACAATAGTATATCTTATATTTTACAAATAATAAACAAATACTTACTTTTTACTTGACATCCTTTCATTTTCTGATCCCGGCGATCAGGTTTTCCAAATTCTCCGAGGCGATCCGCCGCTTTAAAGACTCGGGGATATCGGCCGCCAGAATCGGCGCAACCGCTGCCCCGGGGTCGTTTGCCGGCAGATAGGTGCCAAAGATCAAGCGTTCGCCCAGCTGCTGCTGGTCAAAAAATTCGTAACCTAAATACTGAATGAAATTGTGGGTTTCCAGATAAAGGTTTTGATAATTTTTAAGCAAGGGCACATATGAGCGATTATGATAAAGCAACTTCTTATCATTGCCTTCCAGAATGACCGGCAGGTCGGGGTGGCGCTCGCAGAGGCGGGCCAATGTGTCAAAATCAGTTTCCGTATGCCAGATCATCAGGGGGAAGCGCCGCTGTTCCAGGACGGCCAGTTGATCGCCGAGACACCAGTCCGTCAGGGCAAAGTTCAGTTTGCGGGGGAACATGCGGACCAGGACGACTTTGCGGGCGATCAGGCGCTCGAGGTAAGCGGCAAAACCGCCCGGTTCATAGGATGCGTCCGGAGCCAGCATCGCCGCGCCATAGGCTTCCGGCAGATCGGCAATGGCCTCGGTCAATTCCTGGTTGGCAGCCACCGGGCTCTGGCGGTAGCCGCGGGCTGTCGCTACGATGGCACGGCCGATCTGGTAACTGCCGGCTTTAGCCAGGACGGACTTCAGGCTGGAGCCGTCAAAAAAGGATTGCAGGGAAGGGTCGGGCATCCAGAGGTTGACGTCGAAAAAATGGTATGCGGCCAATTGCCGGCGAAAAGAATCCGGGGTGATTATGAATGAGCGGTCATCCATCAGGCCTGCCCTCCGTTTCCGGAATTGATGCGGAAGATCCGGGCGGCGTTGCCGCCGAGGATCAGGCTAGTTTGCGATTCATCCAGGCCGGAAGTCAGGATCATTCCCATCGGCGCCGCCGGATTGCACCAGAACAGGTCGGAGGCAAAGAGGATTTTGTCTGCCTGGCAGCGTCCGGCCAGATAGGGGATCAGGTTGCAGGCATAGACGTCGCCGGCGATATCCAGATAGACGTTGGGGTATTTCGCAGCCATGTCGGCTGCCGTGATAATGCTTTCATACCGGCCGCCGGCATGGCCGCAGATGAACGGAACTGCAGGGTATTGCTCGATGTAGGGGACAAACCGCTCGGGCACGGAGAAGCGCTGGACGGGATTATAGGCCGACAGCGCCCAGGTATGGCTGAGAATCGGCAGGCCGCGATCGTTGGCATACTGCCAGACGGCATTATAGGCGGGGCTGTCGGCATAGACCCCATGCTGGGAAGGATGAATTTTGATGCCCTTGAAAATAACCGGGTCGTCGTATTTTTCCATCAGATCCAGGCAGACGCGGCCGCGGTTGGGATTATAGACATGATAGCTGAGGATCCGGCCGCCGCTTTGAGCATAGGCCTGCAGGCACTCCGTGTAGGCTTGGGTGAAATTCTCCTGCATCAGGGCTTCGCTGTGGGCATTGATCACATAATCGATTTGCAGCCGGTCCATCTCGGCGGTCAGCCGCCGGACCGACGTGTCGTAAAACCAGAATTCGTGCGTGTATCCCAGGTGGACATGGCTGTCAATGATCATGGCGTTCAGCCCCCGTATCGGCGCAGCATTTGTTGTTTGCGTTCCATATAGTACAGGTAGTTTTCCAGGCTGACATCCGGCGGAACCAGATGATCGACCGATGGGATGAAGCCGCCGTCTGCAAGCAAAGGCTGCAGTTCGGCCAAATGGCTGTCGATTGCCGCTTTGTCGCGGGCGAGGACCCGTTTGTCGACGCCGCCCCACAGCCGCAGGCTTTTGCCGAATTTCTGCCGCCATTTCCAGGGGTCGACGCCAGCCGCACGCTCCAGCGGCCAGATTGTGTCGACGCCGGCGTCCATCAGCAAAGGCATCAGCTGCTCGGGGTCGCCGTCGGAATCGACCGCCACATAGCGGATGCCCTGGCCACGCATAAATTCCACCAGGCGTTTCATGTGCGGATAGATGAAGCGCCGGTAAGTCTCCGGCCCCAGCAGGGGCGCGCCTTTCATGGCCATGTCCTCGCTGATCCAGATGAAATCCGGCGTGATCTCCTTAAGGATCGGCCGGGAAACCTCGATGGTGAAATCGGCAATGAAGGAGCACATGTCGTCTATCAGTTCCGGCTGTTCAAAAAAGGCGATCGACAGGTTTTCCGTTCCCATCCATTCCCGCATCCGCCAGTAAAAACCGAGCATGCCGGTCGGATTGCCGAGCATCAGGGGGACTGTCCGCGCCTTCCATTCGGGAACCAGCATCTGCTGCCACATGGCCGGATAGCGGGCTGGCGTGCTGGCGATAAAACGTTTCTTGATTTCCTGGAAATCCTGCGCATTCTCAACCGGAAATTTGAGGTATTGGCCCATGGAAGCCCGGGCGCCCATATAAGAGCCGTCGATCAGCTCTTTGACCGTCATGCCCCATTCGTTGCGGATGATTTCATAATGTTCGGTTCTTTCCAGAAGTACCGGTTCGAAAGCCGGCAGCATGCGGTAGTTCACCGGGATAAACTGGCGCGGGTCCATGTCAAAACGGGCTTCGCCAGTCATAAAATCCCAGTTCAGCTCAGTCGGCTCCAGTCCCTCCCGCTCCCAGCGCTGAATCGTCTGGGCCCAGACGCCGACTTCATAGTTGGGAACGCGGTCGGGATTGCTATAATCCATGGTTCTGACGAAACGCTCGAGCGGCGTCATCATAAGCTGAACCCCACTATTTCTTGTAGAATGTCCGTCCGCCGTCGACCTGCATGCTCAAGCCGCAAATATAGGAAGATTTGTCAGATGCCAGGAAAACAACGGCATTGGCGATGTCCACGGGCTTGCCGACCCTGCCGACCGGCATTTTCTGCCCGTAAGCCGCGACATCTTCATCGGTAGGGTATCTTTGCCGGAACATGTCGGTGTCGATGACAGCCGGCTGGATGATATTGGTGCGAATTCCCCTGGCGGCATATTCTACGACCAGCGATTTGGCCAGCCCTTCGACGCCGGCTTTGGCGGCAGGATAGGCGGCGCTGCCGCCGCCGCCGTTGATCGTGCAGTTGGTGGTGATCATGATGATGCTGCCGGAATTCTGGCGGAGCATGAGGGGAACGGCGGAACTGCAAACATAGAAGGCACCGTCGAGGATCACATGAATCATCTTCTGCCACTGGTCATCCTGCAGCTTTTCAAAGGGGCTGGAGATCAGGATGCCGGCGTTGTTGACGACAATGTCGAGACGTCCGAAGCGGGCATCAATGGCGGCGACCATGCCGGATACCGCCTGATGGTCGGACACGTCGGCTTCATAAAGCATGACCGGCGTCTTTTCCCGGGCTGTGATCTCGGCTTCGAGCGCTTTCGCCGCGTTACGGTCTATGTCCGAGGGGTAATAATTGACGCAGACCGCAGCCTCGGCGGCGGCCAGCTGGCGGCAGACTTCGGCGCCGATGCCTCTGGCCCCCCCGGTTACCAGGGCGACTTTACCTTT